>NZ_VDDC01000107.1:0-1049 GCF_006239215.1 Paracoccus haeundaensis | reverse complement strand
CAAGCGGTCTGCGTAGTCGTCCAGCACCCAAGGGATCGACAGCGGCGTGGGGTTCGCCCCGGTGCCCACCGCGTCATTGTCCAGCATCACCAGCGCACCGTTCGCTACCGCAGGCATCCGCGCGACCAGCGGGTCGGCTATCAGCCGATCACGCAGTTCGGGCGAGCCGTAGGATACGAAGATGTCCACATCGTCGAACTGGTCGATCAGCTCGGCGCTGACCTCTCCGGAAAACTGGCCAGGCAGCGTGGCGTCGGTCACGCTTTGCGGCATGCCCAGGCCCAGGTCGCGAAAGAACTGCACCCGCGTGTCATTGGCGGAATAGAACCGGATGACGGAAAGGTCGGTGCTGTCCAGATGGGTGATAAACATGACGGTCTTGCCGGACAATTCGGGATGCGCGGCGGCGGTCGCGGCAATCCGCGCCTCCAGATCGGCGATCAGCGTCTCTGCCTGCGCGGCCATACCCATGCCTTAGGCGTTCAAACGGATCATCTGGCGCCAGTCGGTCGACCATGGCGACGCCGGATAGGCCACCACCGGCGCGATCATGCTGAGCGTGTCGTAATCGGACCGGCTGAGCCCCGAATAGGCCGCCAGGATCACGTCGGGCTGCGTGGCCGCGACCGCCTCGAAGTCGATACCGTCACCTTCGTCGAACAGGGGGGGCGTGTCTGCGCCCAAGTCGTCAAGCCGGGCGGCGACCCATGGCAGCAGGCCGTCGCCATCCTCGTCGCCAAAGCCCGCAGCGGCGAAACCCACGGGAACAACGCCCAGGGCCAGCGGCACCTCATGATTGGCCCAGGCCACGGTGGCCACGCGTTCCGGGCGTTGTGCGATCACCGTCTGGCCGAAAGCGTGGTCGATGGTGATGGGGAAATCCTGTGCTACCGCTGCAGTTGCGCCCAGGGACAGCAGCACGATCAGCAGGGCACGACAGCTTGCGGGGAACACGGCCTGAAACATAGGCTTGCTATTTCCTTATGGTTTTTGTCGGCATTCCACGCCGGTCGCGGCTTGTCAAGCGGGTGGCGCTGCACCGAGATCAA
>NZ_VDDC01000106.1:0-1051 GCF_006239215.1 Paracoccus haeundaensis | reverse complement strand
GGCGATGTTGCGCAAATCAGCCCCGAGCATGACTGCCCCCTTTCCCGCCATTCTTCAGCGGACGGCTTCGATCTCGGCCCTGCCAAGGGCCGAGAAGCGGTTCATGATGGCGATGCGGATCTGGATTTCGGCGGCCTGGCGGGCGGGGTCTCGTGACATGATCCTCTCGCCGAAGAGCTTCAGGCAGTTCATCAGAGCTTCGACCCGACTTCGGACGTGATAGCCGGTCCACTTCTTCCAGAGCGCCCGGCCCAAGCGCCTGGTTGCCCGCAGGATCTCATTTCCCGCGGCAGCAGCGGGACAGTCTTCTTTCCAGGCGCGGCCATTGCGCCGGATCGGTATGACGGCATCCGCTCCTCGGTCGATGATCGCGCCATGGCATCGTCGTGTATCGTAAGCACCATCTGCGGTGACCGTGCCGATCGTCTCTTCCGGCGGGATCTGCGCCAGAAGCTCCGGCAGCAGCGGGCTGTCGCCTTGGCGGCTCGAGGTCAACTCGACCGCGCGCACATCCCCGGTGCCCGCGTCCATGGCGAGGTGGACCTTTCTCCATTGCCTCCGGCGTGACGGGCCATGTTTGCGGGCCTGCCACTCGCCGTCCCCGCGGAACTTGATACCGGTGCTGTCGATCAACAGGTTCAGGGGCTGCCCGGACGCGCGATACGGGACCTGCACCGCGATCCGCGCCTGCCGGCGGCACAGCGTCGAATAGTCCGGAACCGGCCAATCAAGCCCCGCCATCTGGATCAGGCTTTCAACCAGCCCGACCGTCTGCCGGAGCGGAAGCCCGAAGAGCACTTTCAGGGTCAAGCAGGTCTGGATGGCAGCGTCCGAGAAGGTCTCGGGTCGCCCGCGCTTGCCGGTCTTGTCGGCGTGCCAGACCGTCTCGGGATCGAACCAGACCGACAGCGAGCCGCGCTTGCGCAGCGCCGCATTGTAGTCTGACCAGTTCGTCGTGCGGTAGCGGATCGGGGAAGGCTTCGGCATGCCCTCGACCTAACCCTCAGGACGCGCTCAGTGAATCCCCATCACTGAGATGTGCAACAAGGTC
>NZ_VDDC01000105.1:0-1089 GCF_006239215.1 Paracoccus haeundaensis | reverse complement strand
GAGGGGCTGTCGCGCGGTGGGGTTCTCGTTACCGTGACTGGCCTGACGGCCGCTCACTATGACCAGGTTCTCGACATCCTGGATGACGAAGGCACCGTGGACCTGGCCGAGCGCGAAGAAAGCTGGCGATCGGAAGGCTGGGGTGGCTATGAAGTCAGCCCTCATGCGACCGGTGCCAGGACCGTGGGGTCAGCCGTCGGAGCGGATGGCAGCTATGCCGACACTTCCTCCAGAACCGGTGACGAGAGCATTCCGATCGTTGAAGAGCAACTGCGTGTGGGCAAACGAGACACCAGCCACGGTCGCGTTCGCGTCAGGGCATACACCGTGGAGGAACCGGTCAGCGAAACGGTGAGCTTGCGTGAGGATCGCGTCGAGTTGGAACGGCGTCCAGTCGATCGGGCCGTCACCGATGTCGACACCGCGTTCCAAGACCGGACAGTCGAAGCCGAGGAGTATGTCGAGGAGGCGGTCGTCTCAAAAGAGGCGCGCGTTGTCGAGGAAATCAGCCTGCGCAAAACCAGTGATACGCGCCAGGAAACGGTGACCGACAGCGTACGTCACACGGAAGTCGAGATCGACGACGAACGGTCCGACACCCCTTACACGACGCGCTGAGCTCAGAGATATTCGCAAACTAATTCTGGGCGCATCCTTACGGGATGCGCCTTTCTTGATCATCACGCGCCACGCATGGGATATCGAAATCGGGTTTTATTCGGCTAGTGCTGCGTGCGCACCATCCCGCGCCAATCTCAGCCGTGTCGTTGTCAGGACTGTGCCATCCCCGGAGCAAGTCAGTCTGACGCGCCAGTCTGGTGACTGAAACGTCAGTCGAAGCTTGCCTGCATCGCCCCCGGTGCCGCGCTCGACGCCGGTCCTGATGCAGCCTGACTGCATCAGAACCTGAAAGCCGATCACGTCCAGATCCATCAGCGGGGCGATCAGCGCCGCATCGACGACAGGCTGGTCACCCCTGAACTCGATTTTCATGGTAGATCTCCCCGTGCCGGTCTTGCGACCCATCAGGCCGCGAGCTGCTCATCCGCGGGACCGAAGAACTCGTAGTGGATCCGATCGGCAGGAACA
>NZ_VDDC01000104.1:0-1146 GCF_006239215.1 Paracoccus haeundaensis | reverse complement strand
GCAAGCCGCCGCGCGGCGCCCAGCAGCGGACGCGGCGCGGGCGGTGCGGCCAGCGCCCGGCGCAGGTCGCGGCGCAGCGACAGGTCGCGCATCACGCGGGCTGCGGCGTCGGGATGGCGCGACAGATGCGCCTCGACCTGGGCGCGTTGGGCCTGGGTCAGCTGGTCGTCGACATAAGCATCCAGGTCGGCGGGGCCGATCTGCGGATCATCCTTCAGCATCGCGTCCTCCGATGATCTTGAGGGCCGGGCGGGCGGGGGCCTCGTCCTCGAACGCGCGCAGCCGGGCGCGGGCGCGCGACACCCGCGACATGACCGTGCCGGGCGGGATGCCCAGCAGCTGGCCTGCCTCGGCATAGGACAGCCCCTCGACCGCGATCAGGGCCAGCGCCTCGCGCTGGTCGTCGGGCAGGTCCAGGAAGGCCTGGCGCAGCTGCGACAGGCGCAGGGCGTCGTCCTGGGGCGCGTCCTGGGCCAGGGGGGTCAGCTGGGCGAACTGCGCCTCGCGGCGGGACTGGGCCTGGTCGTGGCGGCGGCGGTCCAGGAACCGGTTGCGCAGGATCGCGCGCAGCCACGGTCCCGGCGCCTTGCCGGGGGCCAGCTGGCGGCGCTGTTCGTGGCCGCGCAGCAGGGCGTCCTGGACCAGGTCGTCGGCCTCGGCCCTGTCGCGGGTCAGCGCGAAGGCATAGCGCCGCAGCGGCGCCAGCAGATCCAGGATGGGGTCGCGTGTCCGGGTCATGATACAGTCATAGACGCAACCGGCCGCGGTTCTCTTCCCGGCTGCGTCGAAAAAATCCGCCGCGCCTCAGACGATCCCCGACAGGTGCAGCGCCAGCCCGGCCAGCGCACAGCCCGCCAGCACCGGCACCGTCCCCGCGCGCAGGCGGAAGACCGCGATCATCGCGGCCAGGATCAGCACCAGCGCCGCCGGGTCCAGCGTCCGCCAGACCGGCAGGTCCAGGTCCAGCCCCATCGCGGCCACCGGGCGCAGCCGGTCGAACAGCACATGGAGCCCGAACCACAGCGCCAGGTTCAGGATCACCCCCACCACCGCCGCGGTCACCGCGGTCAGCGCCGCCGTCAGCGCGTGGTTGTCGCGCAGGCGTTCGATGAAGGGCGCGCCCAGAAAGATCCACAGGAAGCAGGG
>NZ_VDDC01000103.1:0-1165 GCF_006239215.1 Paracoccus haeundaensis | reverse complement strand
GGTAATCCTCCCCGTTTTAACGGGGTTTGGTCGTAGAACTCACGCAGCCATTTTCAGTTTCTGTGCGGGTGTTATGCCGCCGATGCCCATGTTGGGTCGCTCGTTGTTGTAAGTCCAGAGCCAGTCGGTTGCGATACTCTGTGCCTCCGCGATGGTTTCAAAAATGTAGAGGTCGAGCCATTCATGGCGGACGGTGCGGTTGTAGCGCTCGACGTAAGCGTTCTGCTGCGGTTTGCCGGGCTGGATGTGGGTCAGGACAATGCCCTGCTTTGCGGCCCAGATTGCCAAGGTTGCGCTGATGTATTCCGGGCCGTTGTCGACCCTGATGGCCATGGGCTTGCCGCGCCACTCGATGATCTGGTTCAGCGCCCGAACCACGCGCTCGGCCGGAAGCGAAAAGTCGACCTCAATGCCCAGACCCTCGCGGTTGAAGTCGTCGAGCACGTTCAGCAGCCGGAATTGGCGACCATCGGCCAGACGGTCGGCCATGAAGTCCATGGACCACACGAGGTTCGGCGCGTCTGGAACCGAGAGCACGTCCGGCTTGTGCCGCTTGATGCGCCGCCTTGGCTTGATCCGCAGGTTCAGTTCCAGTTCGCAGTAGATCCGGCGAACGCGCTTGTGGTTCCAGGCATGGCCACGGACATTGCGCAGATACAGGAAGCATAGGCCGAAGCCCCAGGTTCTGTGCGCCTTGGTCAGGCCCTCAAGAAGATCCGCGATGGTCTCGTTCTCGGCACAGCGCTTCGGGCTGTAACGAAAGCACGTCTCGCTGACCCCAAATGTGCGGCAGGCCAGCGCAATGCTGACCCCCTTCGTTGCCACCGCCCTCGCGGCCAACTCGCGGCGTTGAGCTGGCCGCGTCACTTTTTTCCCAAAGCTTCCTTGAGCAGGTCGGCCTGCATGCTCAGGTCCGCGAACATGCGCTTCAGCCGCCGGTTTTCATCCTCCAGCGCCTTCATCTGGCTCATCATGGACGCATCCATACCGCCATACTTCGCCCGCCATTTGTAAAAGCTCGCGCTGCTGATCCCATGCTCTCGGCACAGCTCCGGCACCGCAACACCGCCTTCGGCCTGGCGCAGCACAGCCATGATCTGCGGCTCGGTAAATCGGGTCTTTCTCATTCGAATCTCCTCAGCTCACGCTACGAGAAAATTCTACG
>NZ_VDDC01000102.1:0-1205 GCF_006239215.1 Paracoccus haeundaensis | reverse complement strand
GGCCCGTGCTTGGCAGCGCGCCGGGGGGCGTTGTCGGCGGGACGCCGTTCGGGCTGGCGGGTCAGCAGATAGCCGGTTCCGGCGGCGGCCAGGAAGATGCCCAGCACCGCGCCCAGACCGATGCCGGATGCGGGCGGCCGGGGCGTGTGGCGGATGTGGTCGAGATGATCATGATGGGGCATGACGGTCCTTTCCCAAAGCTGTGCGGCACCGATGGTCCGGCGCCGCGATCATGGTGTTCGGTCAGATGGCCCGCATGGGCGGCGTCTGGCCGCGGGGGCGTTGGTTCCGGCGATCCAGCAGGCTGCGTGGTGGCTGGACGCCGTCGGGGGCAGCGTGTGCGGCGGCGTAACGGCGCATCAGGCGCGGTTCCGCGACCTGCGCGCGGCGCCGGGAACGAGGGGTGGCGTGTCGGGACGACGATGCATGGGCGGGCCTTTCCTTGTGTTCTGGGCCCGTGATCGAGCAGGGGTCCAACAAGGGGATGGCGCGAATGTTCCAGCCGTTTGCCTCATCGCCCCGACGGCAGGTCACGTCACCCACGGCCCGGCAGCGGCACCCCCCCGGTCGTGACAGCAGTCGGGGACAGGCCGGGCAGGCACAGGTCACCCGTTTCTGTCCGATCGTCGGCGGCGGCGGAACGGTGCGACAGGGCAACGGTCGGGCAGGGCATCGATTGCGCAAGGAACCCCGGTCGCGGTGATCGCCTTACGTCTGCACAGATGACAGATTCGTGAGCTTGCGGACCTGCCGACCCTGCCCATTACAGCGCTGGAGAACCACGTGCCCCGTACTAAGACGACCCTTTCGACAGACCAGAAGGGGACAGCCTCTCCGACACGATTTTCCATGGCGGAATGGAAGCAGATCCTTGTTCGCGTGAAGACCGAGATCGCCAGCGACCACATTTCGGTCGTGTCGGCGGGCATCGCGTTCTATGCGCTGCTGTCGGTGTTCCCGGCCCTTGCCGCGCTGATCTCGATCGCGGGTCTGGTGCTGGACCCCGCCGACATCGCCAGCCAGCTGGACACGGTCATGGCCCTGATCCCGGAAAGCGCCGGGGCGGTGCTGCAGGAACAGGTCCTGAAGGTCACCAGCGGCGATGAGACGGCGACCGGGCTGGTCGCTGCCTTTGGTCTGGCCATCGCGATCTATGGCGCCATGAAGGGCGTCATGACCCTGATGGAGGGGCTGAACATCGCCTA
>NZ_VDDC01000101.1:0-1243 GCF_006239215.1 Paracoccus haeundaensis | reverse complement strand
GCGCGGGCCTCGCGGGCCTCGCCTGCCTGCCGCTCGGTTTCGCGCTCGGCCAGGGCGGCGGCGCGGGCGGCGTCCTCGGCGGATGTCAGCGCGGCGCGGGCCGCCGTCAGCCGCGTCTCCAGCTGCACCCCGCGCGTGACCAGCGCCTCCTCCTGCTCGGCCAGGATGGCGGGCTGGTCCTGCGCCTCGGCCAGTTCATCGGCGGTGGCCTCGCGGCGGGCGGACAGCTCGGCCGCACGCGTTCCAGCCTGCTCCAGGCGCAGCCGCCAGCCCGATTCCTCCTTGGCGATCTCCTGCAGACGCTTGGTGCGGGCCTGCCCCTCGCGGCGCAATTCGTCCAGCGCGGCGCGGCGGGTCATCGTGGCGATGCGCGCGCCTTCGACGCCGGTGCGGGCATGTTCCACAGCCGCCGCGGCGTCGCCGCGGTCGGGCAGCGCGGCCAGTTGCGCCTCGGCCTCGGTCAGGCGGCCTTGGGCGTCGGCGGCATCGGCGCGGTGACGCGCCAGCTCCGCCCGCGCCCCGTCGGCGCGGCTGGAGGCCATGGCCAGATCGGATTCGGCCCGCGTCGCGGCGCGCGCGGCCTCGGACAGCAGGCGCTCGGCCTCGCGGCGCGCATCGCGGGCCGACTTCTCGACCTCGGCGGCCTGGGCCAGATCGGCGCGGGCCGCCTCATGGGTCTCGCGGGCCTCCTCGGCGCGGGCCTCGGCACGCTCGGCCTGTTCGGTCACATGGGCCAGCTCGTTGACCTTCTGCAGATGCAGCGCGGCCGAGGACAACGCCTGCCCCGCCATCACCCGCAGCCCGTCCCATCGGAACAGGTCACCCTCGGGCGTCACCAGCCGCTGTCCCGCCGACAGCATCGGCTGCAGCGCGGCCCCCTGGCCTGCGTCCAGCACCAGCCCCGTCTGCGACAGCCGCCGCGCCAGCAGATCCGGGCCGCGCACATGCGGCGCCAGCGGCACGGCGCCGTCCGGCAAGGGCTGCGGATCGTCCCAGCCCGGCAGGTCGTGCCAGCCCGACCCGTCGCCGCCCACGCCCGCGCGCAGATCGTCGCCCAAGGCCGCCCCGAATGCGGCCTCGTGCCCCCGCGCGACGGCCACCTGATCCAGAAGCGTGGCACCCCCGGAGCGCCCGCGATCGACCAGCCGCTGCAGGGCGGTACGTTCGGCGGCAAGCGCCGCGGCCTCGCCCTCGGCGGCGGCGCGGGCCTGGCGGGCGGCGGCCTCGCGGGTCTCCAGCGCGG
>NZ_VDDC01000100.1:0-1260 GCF_006239215.1 Paracoccus haeundaensis | reverse complement strand
GTCTTGCGACCCATCAGGCCGCGAGCTGCTCATCCGCGGGACCGAAGAACTCGTAGTGGATCCGATCGGCAGGAACACCCGCCTCCCTCAGGCCCGCAACGAAGTAGCGGAGAAACGGACGCGGGCCGCACAAGTAGATGTCGGCCTCGGTCAGCGGGACGCTGGTCCGCAACCAATCCATGCTGATCCGCCCGGGATGGGCCGGGACGTCTGCGCCGCTCTCGTAAAAAGTACTGACGACAATATTTCCGTGGCGCGTCGCGGCGTCCTGCACCTGCCGGGATAGTGCGTGGTGTGCAGGACTGCTTGTTCCGTGAATATAATGGACCGGGACGTCCCGATGCCGCCGGGCCAGGACTTCCAGCATGCTGATCATGGGCGTCAGGCCGACCCCACCCGACAGAAGAACAACCGGCCGCGGCGGATTGTCTGACAGGTGGAAGTCGCCGGCGGGCGGCGTCGTTTCCAGGATCGTCCCCACCAACGCATGGTCATGCAGGAAGCAGGATGCCTCTCCCTCTGCCTCGCGCTTGACGGTAATGCGATAGCTTTCGTCGCTTGGCATGCTGGAGATCGAATAGTTGCGCTTGACCCCGGGCAGTCCGGCCGCGTCAAAACGCAGCGTCAGATATTGGCCTGGTCGGTGGGCAACGACAGGACCGCCATCCTCGGGGCGCAGCACGAATGATACGATGCCGTCGGCCTCGACTTGCCGCTCTGCGACCGTGAAGCGGCGCCAGTCGGTCCAGCCGCCGCGCTGTGCCTCGATTTCGGCACGGATAGCGGCTTCGCGCGCGATCAGCAGATCGGCCAGGAACCCATAGGCCTCGCCCCAGGCCGCCAGGATGTCGGGCGTGGCGGCATCGCCCAGAACCTCCTCAATGGCGCCCAAAAGGGCTTGGCCGACGAAGGGATAATGCTCGGGCAGGATCGCGTAGCCGATATGCTTCTGGGCAATCCGTTCGACCGCCGCGCCCAGAACCTCCAAATTTTCGATGTTGCGGGCATAGGCCAGAACAGCATGCGCCAAGGCAAGCCGCTGCGTGCCTTTCTGCTGGTTTGCCTGGTTGAACAGGGCGGCGATATGGTCGTTTTCGAACAGCCGCCGGTACATCGTCTCGGTGATCAATGGGCCGTATTGCTCCAGTGCGGGAACGGTGGCTTTCACCACCGTAATGGTCTGCAGGGACAGCTGGCGAGCCATGTGATTCTCCTAAACATGTATTTCTTATGCATCTATACGGCGCTATACATGCAAAG
>NZ_VDDC01000099.1:0-1282 GCF_006239215.1 Paracoccus haeundaensis | reverse complement strand
CGCGCCACCGCGCCGCCGCCGCGGCCGCCGACAGCGCCCCCCGCGCGCCCGAGGCCGCGGGCCATCCCCGCCTGTCCGTCGCGCGATCGGGCGACATCGTGGCCGAACTGGCCGCGGTGATCGTTGCCAACAAGGCGCACCTGTCCGAGGTGGACGGCCTGATCGGCGACGGCGATCACGGGATCAACATGGCCAAGGGCTTTGGCCGCGCGGCCGAACGCCTGTCGGGCCAGCCGCTGGACGGTGCCTTCCTGGTGCTGTCGGATGTGCTGATGTCCGAGATCGGCGGATCGATGGGGCCGCTTTACGGCTTCATGTTCCGCGACATGGGCCGCACCATCCGCGACCGCGCCGCCATCGACGCGGACGGGTTCCTGACCATGCTGCAGGCCGGGCTGTCCGCCGTCACCGCCACGGGCGCCGCCAAGGTCGGCGACAAGACCCTGATCGACTGCCTGGACCCGGCCATCGCGGCCTTCGACGCGGCACGACCCGACGGGTTCGCCGCGGCCTTGCGGGCGATGGCGCTGGCGGCGCAACAGGGGCGCGACAGCACCGTCGACATGGTCGCCAAGCTGGGCCGCGCGGCGCGGTTGGGCGAACGGTCGCGGGGGGTTCCCGATGCCGGGGCGACGTCCTGCTGCCTGATCCTGACGACGCTGGCCGACAGCGTGGAACGCCGCCTGTCGCAGCCGTGACGTGCCGTTCCGGGACCGCTTGCAACCCTGCGGCGGGCCGTGCCAATGAGGTCCGACATGCAGCCGTTCTCGCGCCATGATCTGACCGACCTGTTCCGCAGCCTGGCCGAGCGCATGGCCGCGGAACAATCCTATCTGGCCGAACTGGACGGAGAGATCGGCGATGCCGATCACGGCGTGGCGATGGCCGGGGGCTTTGCCGCCGCGGCACGCGCCCTGGGCGAGGCGGGCGGGGCGGACCAGACGCTGGCACAGGGGCTGACCCTGGCCGCGTCGTCCCTGCACAACGCGGTCGGTGCCACGACCGGCCCGCTTTATGCCAGCGCCCTGCTGCGCGCCGCCTCGGCGCTTGGCGCCGAGACGCAGGTGCCTCTGTCCCGCCTGCCAGAGGTCATCGTCGCCATGGCCGAGGGGATCGCCGCCCGCGGCCAGGGCAAGCCCGGCGACAAGACCATGGTCGATGCCTGGGCCCCCGCTGCCCATGCCGCCCGGGCGGGCCTGCAGGCGGGCCAGCCCGCGACCGAGGTGCTGGCCGCCGCGGCTCGCGCCGCCGCCGACGGCGCACAGGCGACGCGCGCGATGAT
>NZ_VDDC01000098.1:0-1381 GCF_006239215.1 Paracoccus haeundaensis | reverse complement strand
GGCCCGTGCTTGGCAGCGCGCCGGGGGGCGTTGTCGGCGGGACGCCGTTCGGGCTGGCGGGTCAGCAGATAGCCGGTGCCGGCAGCGGCCAGGAAGAGGCCCAGCACCGCGCCCAGACCGATGCCAGATGCGGGCGGTCGGGGCGCGTGGCGGATGTGGTCGAGATGATCATGATGGGGCATGACAGTCCTTTCCCAAAGCTATGAAGCACCGGTGGTCCGGCGCTGCGATCGTTTCTGTCGCGGTTCGATCGGGTCGCCTGCCGTCGACGGAAGATGCGGCTGCCCGTCCAGCGTGACGTCCGATGTACTGTCAGCCCTGAGGCCCATCTGCATGGAGTGCCGACGCATCAGGAATGCCTGGCTGCCTCATGCGTATCGGCCGGTTCGGACCCGGACGGTCGCAGGGGCTTTTTGCCGGAATGTGGAAGCATGGCCGGGCTTTCTTTCTGCGCTGGACCCGTGATCGAGCAGGGGTCCAACAAGAGGATGCCGCGATTGTTCCAGACAGTCGTGTCATTAGCGACAGCCTGAGGGTCAGAGTTTGTCGCGTCCGGTGACACGATTAAGGTTACAGCAATGACGTGGCTGAACAGGACCCTCTTGAAGCCGGTGCAGTGCTGTCCCTATTCGGATGCACAATGGCATCGGCGCGCAAGCGGGTTCGAAATCGATCATTGGACTGGGTGTAAACGGCCAGAATTGAAGCTGACAATCTGCATGACGTGTGTCCAGCCTCCGGCACTGGACCCATCTCGACCCTGCCGGAAGGCAGCGATCATCTGCCTGTGGTAGGCTGGTCGTCGATGGGAAGGAGACGGTCAGAGCACGCTTCCGCGGGCAATGCGTCAATTGCTGTAGGAACCCGGGCGGCGGTCGTGGTCTTTCGTCTGCATCAGATGACAGGTTCGTGAGCTTTCGGACCTGCCGACCCTGCCCATTACAGCGCTGGAGAACCACGTGCCCCGTACCAAGACGACCCTTTCGACAGACCAGAAGGGGACAGCCTCTCCCACACGATTTTCCATGGCGGAATGGAAGCAGATCCTTGTTCGCGTGAAGAACGAGATCGCCAGCGACCACATTTCGGTCGTGTCGGCGGGCATCGCGTTCTATGCGCTGCTGTCGGTGTTCCCGGCCCTTGCCGCGCTGATCTCGATCGCGGGTCTGGTGCTGGACCCCGCCGACATCGCCAGCCAGCTGGACACGGTCATGGCCCTGATCCCCGAAAGCGCCGGAGCGGTGCTTCAGGAACAGGTCCTGAAGGTCACCAGCGGCGATGAGACGGCGACCGGCTTGGTCGCGGCCTTTGGTCTGGCCATCGCGATCTATGGCGCCATGAAGGGCGTCATGACCCTGATGGAGGGGCTGAACATCGCCTA
>NZ_VDDC01000012.1:0-153705 GCF_006239215.1 Paracoccus haeundaensis | reverse complement strand
GGCGGCGTCCGCCGCGTCGCTGGCCGGCGCGGCGCCGGTGTCGTTCGATGCGGCGACGGCCTCGGCCGCGGCATCGGCGGCGATGGCGGCGGCGTCGGCGGCCGCATCGGCTGCGGCATTGGCCGCATCCTGGCTGTCCGTCGCCTCTGTCGCGGGGGCCTCGTCTGCGGTTTCCGCGGCTGTCTGTGCGGCGTCGGCGGCATCGTCGGCCAGGCGCGCGGCGTCGCCCGCGACGGTGTCGGGGGCCGCGGTCGGGGCCTCGGAGGCCTGGGCCATCTCAACGGGTTCGTCGGTGCGGTCTTGCATCAGGTATGACGCGCCCCCCGCGGCCAGAACCAGAATCACGACGATGGGCAACAGTTTCGGCATCATGGACCCCTGATGTTCACGGCATTTGCACACTCTATGACACAGCCCCCCGCGCCGGAAAAGCGCCGCACCCCCCGATTGCCCCCGGATCAGGTCGCCGCAGGGCCGAATTGCGCCCCGTCCTGATCAATTCCGGTTGAATAATGGCGCGGTTGCCCTTATTTTCCTGTCACTTCGCATTGGCCATAAAAGGAGCAACGCCATAGCCCGCCGCCCGCATAACGCACCGCCCCAACGTGACACCGGTCCCCGCACCAACGAACGCATCCGCGTGTCCGAAATCCGCCTGATCGGTCCCGAAGGGGAAAACATCGGCGTCGTGCCGCCGTCGGTCGGCATGCAGATGGCACAGGATGCCGGGCTGGATCTGGTCGAGATTTCGCCGAACGCGGCCCCCCCGGTCTGCAAGGTCATGGACCTCGGCAAGTACAAGTACGAGATGCAGAAACGCGAGGCCGAGGCCCGCAAGAAGCAGAAGGTCATCGAGGTCAAGGAGATCAAGTTCCGTCCGGGAACCGATACCCACGACTATGATGTCAAGATGCGCAGCGTGCTGAAATTCCTGGAAGGCGGCGACAAGGTCAAAGTGACCCTGCGCTTCCGCGGCCGCGAGATGGCCCACCAGGACCTTGGCCTGGAACTGCTGCACCGCGTCCGCGACGACGTCGGAGAGGCCGGCAAGGTCGAGACCATGCCCAAGCTGGAAGGTCGCCAGATGGTGATGATGATCGCTCCGCGCTGATCCATCCCGACTGCGACATGCTGAAAGGCCGTGCGGCATTGCCGCGCGGCCTTTTGCGTTGCATGGATAGGGGCATGACCCACCAGCCTGTCCTGCGCGTGATGCGCCTTCCCGATGCCGACCCCGCCCTTCCGCTGCCGTCCTATCAGACGGCGGGGGCGGCGGGGGCCGACCTGTGCGCCAATCTGGCCCCCGCGGACCGGGTGCAGGGGGTGACCCTGCCGCCGATGGGCCGCGCGCTGATCCCCACCGGGCTGGCCCTGGCCATCCCGCAGGGCTGGGAGGTCCAGGTCCGCCCCCGGTCCGGGCTGGCGCTGAAGCACGGCCTGACCCTGCCCAACAGCCCCGGCACCATCGACTGCGACTATCGCGGCC
Organism: Paracoccus haeundaensis; assembly: GCF_006239215.1. NCBI lineage: Bacteria > Pseudomonadati > Pseudomonadota > Alphaproteobacteria > Rhodobacterales > Paracoccaceae > Paracoccus > Paracoccus haeundaensis. The sequence continues at coordinate 152,219 of NZ_VDDC01000012.1, read as the reverse complement.
CCCTGGGGGTGATCGTGCTGAACCTGGGCGATGCGCCCTTCACCATCCGCCACGGCGACCGGATCGCCCAGATGGTCGTGGCCCCCGCGCCGCAGGCCCGGTTCGAACTGGTCGACGCGCTGGACGACACCGTGCGCGGGCAGGGCGGGTTCGGTTCCACCGGGGGGGCGGGGCTGTGACCGGCGTCTTCCTGATCGTGATGCTGCTGATTTTGGGCCGGGTGCTGCATCTGCCACGCCAGGTGGTGCTGCTGATGGTGGGGATCCTGTGGGTCGGCATGCTGTCGCTGCAGGTGATCGCGCCGGGCAGCGGTGCCGCCGCCGCCCTTGGCGGCAGTGCGGCGGGCTGGCTGGTTCTGGGCGCGGTGGTGATGCTGGTCATCGGCTATCGCCGGCTGCTGGCGCGACTGCGCGTTCAGGCCACGCCCGCGCCCGCCCCCGTGACCCGCGATGCCGGGCTGTCGGACGCAGAGCTGGACCGCTATGCCCGCCATCTGGTCCTGCACCAGATCGGCGGTGCGGGCCAGATGCGGCTGAAGGACGCGCGGGTGCTGGTCGTCGGGGCAGGGGGGCTGGGCTCGCCCGTCTGCCTGTACCTGGCTGCAGCCGGGGTGGGGCGGATCACGCTGGCCGATGACGACACGGTCAGCCTGTCCAACCTGCAGCGCCAGGTGATCTTTCGCGACGATCTGCGCGGCGAACCCAAGGCCTATGCAGCGGCCGAGGCGATGCTGCGGCTGAACCCGCATCTGGACGTGACGCCCCTGATCCGCCGCATCACCGAAGGCGACAGCGACCTGATCGCGGGACATGATCTGGTCATCGACGGCACCGACAGTTTCGCGGGCCGCGCCGCGATCAATCGGGCCTGCGTGGCGGCGGGGGTGCCCCTGCTGTCGGGCGCCATCGGCCAGTGGGAGGGGCAGGTGACCTTGTTCGACCCGGCCCGCGGCGGGCCCTGCATGGGCTGCCTGTTCCCCGTGGCCCCCGAACGCGACGCCCCCTGCGCCGACGCGGGGGTGGTCGGCGCGCTGCCTGGCGTGATCGGCAGCCTGATGGCGCTGGAGGCGATCAAGCACCTGACCGGCGCGGGACAGGGCCTGCGCGGCAGGATGATGCTGTTCGACGGGCTCTATGGCGAAACCCGGACGATCGCCTGCGCGCAGGACCCGGCCTGTCCGGTCTGCGGGGCGCAATCGGCGCTGGAACCCGGCGCGGCGCAACCCTAGGCTGCCTGTCGACGACAGGAGGTCTTGATGAATCCGCAACTGACCCGCTGGACCGGCCCCGAAGGCCTGCCGCGTTTCGACCTGATCCACGACACGGATTTCGCTCCCGCCTTTGACCAGGCGCTGGCCGCGGCCGAAGCCGCGAACGAGGCGATCGCCGCCAACCCCGACGCGCCCGACTTTGACAACACCATCGCGGCGATGGAGACCGCGGACGAGGATCTGAACCGTGTCCTTTCGGTGTTCTACACCTTGGCTGGGGTCGATTCGAACGACGTGCGCCAGGCGCTGCAGCGCGATTTCGCCCCCAGGCTTGCCGAATACGGCAGCCGGATCAGCATGGATCCGCGTCTGTACGCCCGCGTGCGCGCCGTGGCGGCCGCCGCCCACGGCCTGTCGCCCGAGGATCGGCGCATCACCAAACTGGCGCTGCGAGACCTGACGCGGGCCGGGGCGGGCCTGAACGAGGCGGGCCGCGCCCGCATGGCCCAGATCCGCGCCCGGCTGGCCGTGCTGACCACCGAGTTCACCCAGAACGTGCTGACGGACGAACGTGATTATGTCCTGCCCGTGGCCGACGACGCCCTAGCGGGTCTGCCCGACTGGCTGGTCCGTGCCATGCGGGCGGCGGCGCGCGAACGCGGCATGACGGGGCAGGTGGTGACGCTGAATCGATCGTTGATCGTCCCGTTCCTGGAACATGCCCAGGACCGCGCGCTGCGCGAGACGGCGTTCCGGGCCTGGACCGCACGGGGGTCGGGTTCGGGGGCAGGCGGCGCGGCGACCGACAACCTGCCGCTGGTCTCCGAGATCCTGGCCCTGCGCCATGAGCGCGCGCAGCTGTTGGGCTATGCCGATTTCGCCAGCTACAAGCTGGAGACGCAGATGGCGGCGACGCCCGAGCGGGTGCGCGACCTGCTGTCCCAGGTCTGGACCGCGGCGCGCGCCCGCGCGCTGTCAGATCAGCAGGTGCTGGCCCAGATGCTGCACGAGGACGGCGTCAACGGTCCCCTGGAGGCTTGGGACTGGCGCCTCTATGCCGAACGGCATCGCGCCCGCGCGCATGATTTCGACGCCGATGACGTGGCCCCCTATCTGACGCTGGACGCGATGCTGGGTGCGGTCTTCGACGTCGCGCATCGCCTGTTCGGCCTGGAGTTCCAGCCGCTGGAGGCGCCGCTCTGGGCGCCCGACGTGCGCGCTTGGCGGATCACCCGCGACGGTCAGCTGATGGCCGTCTTTGTGGGCGACTATTTCGCGCGGCCGTCCAAGCGGTCGGGGGCGTGGTGTTCGGCCCTGCAGATGCAGCACAAGATCGGTGACGGTCAGAGGCCGATCGTGGTCAACGTCTGCAACTTCACCCCGCCGGACCAGCCGGGTGGGCCGGCCTTCCTGTCCTGGGACGATGCACGCACGCTGTTCCACGAATTCGGCCATGCGACGCATCACATCCTGTCGGATGTGACTTGGCCCTCGATCTCGGGAACATCGGTCGCGCAGGATTTCGTGGAACTGCCCAGCCAACTTTATGAACACTGGCTGGAGCAGCCCGCGGTGCTGGACGCCCATGCGCGCCACCATGAGACCGGTGATGTCCTGCCAGCCGATCTGCGCGACCGGATGCTGGCGGCGGGCAAGGCCGGGGCAGGGTTCTCGACCGTGGAGTATCTGGAGAGCGCGCTGGTGGACCTGGCCTTCCATGAGGGTGCGCCGGCATCCGACCCGATGGCACGGCAGGCCGAGGTGCTGACGGGGCTGGAGGCGCCGGACGCCATCCCCATGCGCCATGCGACGCCGCATTTCGCGCATGTCTTTGCGGGCGACAGCTATGCGGCGGGCTATTACAGCTACATGTGGTCCGAGGTGATGGACGCGGATGCCTTCGCGGCCTTCGCCGAGACGGGCGACATCTTCGACCCCGCAACGGCGCGGCGGCTGGAAGAGACGATCCTGTCCAAGGGCGGATCGGCGCCGGCGGATCAGCTGTGGATGGCCTTTCGGGGCCGCATGCCGGGCGTCGATGCCCTGCTGAAAGGGCGCGGGCTGGACTGAGGTCCGCGCGACAGGACGAAGGAGAAGACCCATGACGCCCATCCTGCCCGCCGCCCTGATGGCGGCGCTGGCCCTCGCGGCCTGCAAGACCGAGACCGGCGGCGGCGCCGTGCTGCCCCCCGCGCAGGGCGGCGCGGCGCTGGTCGACGGGACCTATGATCTGCGGGCCGAGGCCTGCGGGGATCCGGCCTCGGAGACGCGGCTGACGCTGGCGGGGGAAAGCTGGCGGTTCTACGAGGCACGCTGCACGCGCAGTGCTGTGGGGACGGACGGGGCGGTGACGCTGAACTGTTCCAGCGAGGGCATGACGGACACGCGTGCCGCCGGCGCCACGATGGAGGGGGCGGCGCTGCGCCTGACGGATGCGGGCGGCACGCGCCTCTATCAGCGCTGCGACGGTTGAGGGTGTGACGGGCCGGGGCGGGGATGCCGACCGATGGTCGGCGTGCTGCCGCCTGGGCCTGAGGCGCCGCTGACGCGGCGCGGTCGTGCGGGGCCGGGGCGGCGTTCCCCGGCCCTGTGGCTCATTCGATCTCGACCAGGAGGTCCTTGGCGTCGATCTGCTGGCCGGGGCCGACATGCAGCGCCTTGATGGTGCCGTCGCGGTCGGCGTGCAGGCCGGTCTCCATCTTCATCGCCTCGATCGTCAGCAGCAGATCGCCTTGCTTGACCTGGGCGCCCTGAGCGACACCGACGGACGCCACGACGCCCGGCATCGGCGCGCCCACATGGCCGGGGTTCGCGGCATCGGCCTTGGGGCGCGCCGCCTGCGCGCCTGTGGCGGAGCGGTTCGGAACGCGGACCTGACGCGGTTGGCCGTTCAGTTCGAAGAAGACCTTCATCTGGCCGGTCTCGTCGGTCTCTCCCAGGGTCAGAAGGCGGACCTCCAGCGTCTTGCCGGGATCGATCTCGACGCTGATCTCGTCGCCCGGCTCCATGCCGTAGAAGAAGGTGCGGGTCGGCAGGGTGCGCACCGGGCCATAGGCCTCATGGCGCTGCATGTAGTCGGTGAAGACCTTGGGATACATCAGGTATCCGTTCAGATCCTCGTCGTCGATGGTCTTGCCGTCCAGCATCTCTGACAGCTTGGCACGCTCGGCCTCCAGGTCGACGGGTTCCAGATGCGCACCGGGGCGGTCGGTGATCGGGGTCTCTCCCTTGAGCACCTTGGCCTGGATCGCCCGCGGCCAGCCACCGGGGGGCTGGCCCAGATTGCCGCGCATCATGTCCACCACCGAATCGGGGAAGGACATGTCGCGGTCGGGGTTCATGACGTCCTCGGGGGTCAGGTTCTGGGATACCATCATCAGCGCCATGTCGCCCACGACCTTGGACGACGGCGTGACCTTGACGATGTCGCCGAACATCCGGTTCACGTCGGCATAGGCCTGCGCCACCTCGTGCCAGCGATCCTCCAGGCCCATGCTGCGGGCCTGAGATTTCAGGTTGGTGAACTGCCCGCCGGGCATCTCGTGCAGATAGACCTCGGAGGCCGGGGACTGCAGGCCTGATTCGAACGCGGCATAGCTTTCGCGCACGCGTTCCCAATAGTTGCTGATCGCGCGGACGGCGCCGATGTCCAGGCCGGTGTCGCGATCGGTCTGGGCCAATGCCTCGACCACGGACCCCAGGGTCGGCTGGCTGGTGTTGCCCGACAGCGCGTCCATCGCGCAATCGACGGCATCGACGCCCGCATCGGCGGCGGCCAGGATGGTGGCACCGCCCATGCCGCTGGTGTCGTGTGTGTGGAAGTGGATCGGCAGGCCGACCTCCTCCTTCAGGGCCTTGATCAGGATGCGGGCGGCGGGCGGCTTCAGCAGGCCCGCCATGTCCTTCAGGCCCAGCACATGCGCGCCCGCGGCCTTCAGCTCCTGCGCGGTTTTCACGTAATACTGCAGGTCGTATTTGGACCGGTCGGGGTCCAGCATGTTGCCGGTATAGCAGACCGTGCCTTCGCAGACCTTGCCGCTGTCGATCACCGCGTCCATCGCGACGCGCATGTTCTCGACCCAGTTCAGGCTGTCGAAGACACGGAACACATCGACCCCGGTCTCGGCGGCCTGCTTCACGAAGAACTGCACCACGTTGTCGGGATAGTTGGTGTAACCCACGCCGTTCGACGCGCGTAGCAGCATCTGCGTCATCAGGTTGGGCATCTGCGCACGGATGTCGCGCAGGCGCTGCCAGGGGCATTCCTGCAGGAAGCGATAGGCCACGTCGAAGGTCGCGCCCCCCCAGCATTCCACGCTGAACAGCTGCGGCAGGTTCGCAGCATAGCTGGGCGCCACGCGGATCATGTCGATCGACCGCATCCGTGTCGCCAGCAGCGACTGGTGCCCGTCGCGCATCGTGGTGTCGGTGATCAGCAGCTGGGTCTGGGCGGCCATCCAGTCGGCCACGGCCTGGGCGCCCTTGGTCTCCAGCAGCTGGCGGGTGCCGGGCGCAGGAGCGGCCTTGGGGGCGGGCGGGACCGGCGCGCGGGCCTGGGCCGGGGGCAGGGCGCGGCCCGCCGTTTCGGGATGCCCGTTCACGCTGATGTCGGCCAGATAGGTCAGGATCTTGGTCGCGCGGTCCTGACGCTTCTTGAAGTCGAACAGGTCATCGGTCGTGTCGATGAACTTGGTCGTGTAGGTGTCATCCAGAAAGGTCGGATGTTTCAGCAGGTTGATGACGAAGTCGATGTTGGTGGAAACGCCACGCACCCGGAACTCGCGCAGCGCGCGGTCCATGCGGCGGATTGCCTGGTCGGGGGTCTGCGCCCAGGCCGTTACCTTGACCAGCAGCGAATCGTAATAGCGCGTGATGACGCCCCCCGAATAGGCCGTGCCGCCGTCCAAGCGGATGCCCATGCCGGTGGCCGACCGATAGGCGGTGATGCGGCCGTAATCGGGGATGAAGTTGTTCTGCGGATCTTCCGTCGTCACCCGGCACTGCAGGGCATGGCCCGACAGGGTGATGTCGGCCTGGCTGGCATGGCCCGTGGCGCTGGCCAGCGTCTCGCCCTCCGCGATGCGGATCTGGCTTTGCACGATGTCGATGCCGGTGACCTCCTCGGTCACGGTATGCTCGACCTGGACGCGGGGGTTCACCTCGATGAAGTAGAACTGCTGGCTGTCCATATCCATCAGGAACTCGACCGTGCCGGCGTTCTGATAGCCGACCGCCTGCCCGATCTTCAGCGCCAGGCCGCAGACCTCGGCGCGCTGCGCCTCGGTCAGGTAGGGGGCGGGGGCGCGTTCGACGACCTTCTGGTTGCGGCGCTGCACGGTGCAATCGCGTTCATAGAGGTGATACAGGCCGCCATGCGTGTCGCCCAACAGCTGCACCTCGACATGGCGGGCGCGCAGGATCATCTTCTCCAGATAACCCTCGCCATTGCCGAAGGCCGCCTCGGCCTCGCGGCGACCCTCGCGGACCTTCTCGACCAGCTCGGCCTCGCTGTTGATCGGACGCATGCCCCGACCGCCACCGCCCCAGGACGCCTTCAGCATCAGCGGATAGCCGACATCCGCCGCCTCACGCTTGATGGCGTCGAAATCTTCGCCCAGCACCTCGGTCGCGGGGATCACCGGCACGCCCGCCTCGATCGCCACGCGCCGCGCGCTGGCCTTGTCGCCAAGCGCGCGCATCGTGTCGGCGCGCGGACCGATGAAGGTGATGCCGGCCGCCGTGCAGGCATCGACGAAGTCGGGGTTTTCCGACAGCAGGCCGTATCCCGGATGGATTGCGTCGGCGCCCGACAGCTTGGCCACGCGGATGATCTCGGGGATGGACAGATAGGCCGCGACCGGCCCCAGCCCCTCGCCGATGCGATAGGCCTCGTCCGCCTTGAAGCGGTGCAGGCCCAGCTTGTCCTCCTCGGCATAAACGGCGACCGTCTTCTTGCCCAGCTCGTTGGCCGCGCGCATCACGCGAATGGCAATCTCGCCCCGGTTCGCCACTAAAATCTTCTTGAACATGCCAAGCCCCCTTCCTCGTTGCCAAGCATCCTATCTGTGCTGCGATGCAGCGCAAGTGTTAGCGATAACCAGAAGCCTCCGCCCCGCGATCTGCGACCAAAAGCTGATAGGTCACGCAGCAGATGTTACGGTGCCGCAGCGATGTTCCGCCTTCGTTCGCAGATGGAACTTGCTTTTCGCCCAAGCGTCCCTATCTGATGCGACTGGTCAGAGGGGCACGTATGGAACAGAAGTTCATCGAGGTTCGCGGCGCGCGCGAACACAATCTGAAAAACGTCGACATGGATATCCCCCGCGATCAGCTGGTGGTGATCACCGGTCTGTCGGGGTCCGGCAAGTCGTCCCTGGCCTTCGACACGGTCTATGCCGAGGGGCAGCGCCGCTATGTCGAAAGCCTGTCGGCCTATGCGCGCCAGTTCCTGGACATGATGGGCAAGCCCGATGTCGACCATATCAGCGGCCTGTCCCCCGCGATCAGCATCGAGCAGAAGACCACCTCCAAGAACCCGCGTTCCACCGTGGGCACGGTTACCGAGATCTACGATTATTTGCGTCTGCTGTTCGCGCGCGCCGGGACGCCCTATTCCCCCGTGACCGGCCTGCCGATCGAGGCGCAGCAGGTGCAGGACATGGTCGACCGCACCATGGCCCTGCCCGAAGGGACGCGCGCCTATCTGCTGGCCCCCATCGTCCGCGACCGCAAGGGCGAGTACAAGAAGGAGCTGGCCGAGCTGCGCCGCCAGGGCTTTCAGCGGGTCAAGATCAACGGCACCTTCCACGACCTGGACGACGCGCCGACCCTGGACAAGAAGTTCCGCCACAACATCGACATCGTGGTCGACCGCATCGTCGTGCGCGAGGGGCTGGAGACGCGGCTGGCCGACAGTCTGCGCACCGCGCTGAACCTGGCCGACGGCATCGCCCATCTGGAGCTGGCGCAGGAGGAGGGGGCCGAGGGCGAACCCGAGCGCCTGACCTTCTCCGAGAAGTTCGCATGCCCCGTCAGCGGCTTCACCATCCCCGAGATCGAGCCGCGGCTGTTTTCGTTCAACGCGCCGTTCGGCGCCTGCCCGGTCTGTGACGGTCTGGGGGTCGAGCTGTTCTTCGACGACCGCCTGGTCGTGCCCGATGCGGCCCTGTCGGTGGACAAGGGCGCGATCGTGCCTTGGGCCAAGACCAAGTCGGCCTACCTGACCCAGACCATCAACGCGCTGGCCAAGCATTACGGCTTTGACAAGAAGACCCCGTGGAAGGATCTGCCTGACAGCGTTCAGCAGATGTTCCTGCGCGGGTCGGGCAAGGACGAGATCAAGTTCCGCTTTGACGACGCCGGTCGCGTCTATGAGATCAGCCGCGTCTTCGAGGGCGTGATTCCCAACATGGAACGCCGCCTGCGCGAGACTGACAGCGCCTGGGTGCGCGAGGAGTTTGAGCGTTACCAGAACAACCGCCCCTGCGGCGCCTGCGGGGGCTATCGCCTGAAGCCCGAGGCGCTGGCGGTCAAGATCGCCGGCAACCACGTGGGCGAGGTCGTGCAGCTGTCGATCCAGGAAGCGCTGGACTGGATCACCGACGCGCCGAACCACCTGTCCAAGCAGAAGGCCGAGATCGCCGCCGCGATCCTCAAGGAGATCCGCGAGCGGCTGGGATTCCTGGTCAATGTGGGCCTGAACTATCTGACCCTGTCGCGCGCGGCGGGCACGCTGTCGGGCGGCGAAAGCCAGCGCATTCGCCTGGCCAGCCAGATCGGGTCGGGCCTGACCGGGGTGCTGTACGTTCTGGACGAGCCGTCCATCGGCCTGCACCAGCGCGACAACGACCGGCTGCTGACCACGCTGATGAACCTGCGCGACCAGGGCAACTCGGTCCTGGTGGTCGAGCATGACGAGGATGCGATCCGCCATGCCGACTATGTCTTTGACATGGGGCCGGGGGCGGGGGTGCATGGCGGCACCGTGGTCAGCAAGGGCACGCCCGCCGAGATCGCCGCCGATCCCGACAGCCTGACCGGACAGTATCTGTCCGGCAAGCGCGCGATCGAGGTCCCCGAGACCCGCCGTAAGGGCAACGGCAAGAAGGTCACCGTGGTCAAGGCCACCGGCAACAACCTGAAAAATGTCACCGCCGAATTCCCGCTGGGCCGCTTCGTCTGCGTGTCGGGCGTGTCGGGGGGCGGCAAGTCCACCCTGACCATCGAGACGCTGTTCAAGACCGCATCCCTGCGCCTGAACGGCGCCCGCCAGACCCCCGCGCCCTGCGAGACGATCCGGGGGCTGGAGCATCTGGACAAGGTCATCGACATCGACCAGCGCCCCATCGGGCGGACGCCGCGGTCCAACCCGGCGACCTATACCGGGGCCTTCACGCCCATCCGCGACTGGTTCGCGGGCCTGCCCGAGGCCAAGGCACGCGGCTACAAGCCGGGTCGGTTCAGCTTCAACGTCAAGGGCGGGCGCTGCGAGGCCTGCCAGGGCGACGGCGTCATCAAGATCGAGATGCACTTCTTGCCCGACGTCTATGTCGAGTGCGAGACCTGCAAGGGCAAGCGCTATAACCGCGAGACGCTGGAGGTGCAGTTCAAAGGCAAGTCCATCGCCGATGTGCTGGACATGACTGTGGAGGACGCGCAGGAATTCTTCAGCGCCGTCCCCTCGATCCGCGAGAAGATGGACGCGCTGATGCAGGTGGGCCTCGGCTACATCAAGGTAGGCCAGCAGGCGACGACCCTGTCGGGTGGCGAGGCGCAGCGCGTCAAGCTGTCCAAGGAGCTGTCGCGCCGGTCCACCGGCCGCACGCTGTATATCCTGGACGAACCGACGACGGGCCTGCATTTCGAGGATGTGCGCAAGCTCCTGGAGGTGCTGCACGAGCTGGTCGACCAGGGCAATTCGGTCATCGTGATCGAGCATAACCTGGACGTCATCAAGACGGCGGACTGGATCATCGACATCGGCCCCGAGGGCGGCGATGGCGGCGGGGTGATCGTGGCGGCAGGCACGCCAGAGGACGTCGCGCATGTCGAGGCCAGCCATACCGGGCGCTATCTTGGACCCATGCTGAACCCCGCCCGCAGCCGCGCTGCGGAGTAGGGCAGGGGGTGCAAAAGAAAATCGCCGAGGGTGCGTTTTTTCCTCTTGCACCCCCCGGCGGGCTTTCGTACATACCCGCTCACCGAAGGCGAGACGGTGAAACGGATCGCAAGAGGAACTGGAGTGCGGGCGTAGCTCAGGGGTAGAGCATAACCTTGCCAAGGTTAGGGTCGGGCGTTCGAATCGCCTCGCCCGCTCCAAAAACAAAAGGCCAGACCTTCGGGTCTGGCCTTTGTCATTTGTGGCCTGCGGCTTGGTGTCAGGCGGCATTAGCCCGAATTCCATTGTGATTGCCTGCGACAATGGTCTGGGTGAATCCGATGCACAAACAGCCTTTGTTGGCACGCGGAGGATGATCCGCCGGATGCGACAGCCACGGTCAGGGCCGCTTTGTTGTACGCCGGTCGATCGGTGACGACATAGGCCGATCCAACCATCGGCACCCTTGGCGTCCGTGCGCAGGCGATCACGGGGGACCGCCTGCGCAACCTTGTCAGCCGTCGACGCGAATGCGGGCGTTCTGCGGGTCGTGCGGGCTGTCCTCGGTCACCACCGCGTCATACAGCTCGCGGAACATCCGCACCTGAAGCTTGGTGCCGGGCGTCGCCAGGTCGGGGCGGACATAGCCCATGCCGATCTGCTTGCCGAAGGCCGCCGAATAGCCACCCGAGGTCAGGCGCCCGATCTTTTCCCCGTCCAGGAACAGCGCCTCGCGGCCCCAGGGGTCCGCATCCGCCGGCCCGTCGATCAGCAGCGTGACGCAGGTTGACCGGATCCCCTTGGCCTGCATCGCGGACTTGCCGCGGAACTCCTTGCCCAGGTCCACGAACCGGTCCAGCCCAGCCTCCAGCGGCGTCGCATCCCGGCCCAGTTCGGTGCCGAAGGCGCGGTACGACTTCTCCTGGCGCAGCCAGTTCTGCGCACGCGCGCCGACCAGCTTCATGCCAGACGGCTCTCCGGCGGCGATCAGCTTGTCGAACAGGTGGTTCTGCATCTCGATTGGGTGGTGCAGCTCCCATCCCAGCTCGCCGGTATAGGCGACGCGGATGGCCATGACCGGGACCATGCCCAGCTCGATGTTGCGCATCGACAGCCAGGGAAAGCGCTTGTTCGACAGGGCGGTCGCGGGTTCCGCGTCACGGATCATCCGGGCCAGGATGTTCCGGCTCTCAGGCCCTGCCAGGGCAAAGACGCCCCATTGCGTGGTCACGTCCTGCACATGGACGTACTGGCCCCCGGCGGCCATGAAATCCTGCGCCGACTTCACAAGGTTGTCGCGGTCGTAGTCGGTCCATGCGCCGGCGCTGACCAGGTAATAGTCCTGCTCTCCACGCCGCACGATGGTGTATTCGGTCCGGACCGTGCCTGCATCGGTCAGCGCATAGGTCAGGTTGATCCGTCCCACCTTGGGCAGCTTGTTGGTGGTCAACCAGTCCAGGAAGGCGGTCGCCCCCGGCCCGGTGACGGTGTGCTTGGCAAACGCCGTCGCATCGACCAGGCCCGCTGTCTGGCGCACGGCCTCGGCCTCGGCCTTGGCGTATTGCCACCAGCCGCCGCGACGGAAGCTGCGGCTGTCATGGTCGTCAAAGCCCTCGGGCGCGTAGTAGTTCGGGCGTTCCCACCCGTTCACATGCCCGAACTGCGCGCCATGCGCCGCCTGCCGGTCATAGGCCGGGGATGTACGCAGGGGGCGGCAGGCGGGCCGCTCCTCGTCGGGATGGTGCAGGATGAAGACGTGGTCATAGGCCTCCTCGTTCTTGCGGGCGGCGTATTCCGTGGTCATCCAAGACCCGAACCGGCGAGGGTCCAGCGAGGCCATGTCGATCTCGGCCTCGCCCTCGGTCATCATCTGCGCCAGGTAATGGCCCACGCCCCCGGCTGCGGTGATGCCAAAGCTGAACCCCTCGGCCAGCCACATGTTGCGCAGGCCCGGCGCGGGGCCGACCAGCGGGTTACCGTCGGGGGTATAGCAGATCGGGCCGTTGAAGTCGTCCTTCAGACCCACCGTCTCCGAGGTCGGAATGCGATGGATCATCGCCATGTATTCCTTCTCGATCCGCTCCAGGTCCAGGGGGAACAGGTCGGCGCGGAAACTGTCCGGCACGCCGTATTCGAACCGCGCGGGTGCGCCTTTTTCATAGGGGCCCAGGATCCAGCCGCCGCGCTCCTCGCGGACATACCACTTGGCATCGGCATCGCGCAGGACCGGATGCTCGGGGTTGCCTTCGGCGCGCCAGCGCATCAGCGCCGGGTCCGGCTCGGTCACGATGAACTGGTGTTCGACCGGAATGGCGGGGATCTTGATGCCCAGCAGCTTGGCCGTGCGCTGTGCGTGGTTGCCGGTCGCAGTCACCACATGTTCGGCGTGGATGTCATAGACCTCTCCGGACGGGATCAGGTTGCCGCCGCGATCCACCATCTTTTCGACCGTCACGACCCATTCGCTGCCGGTCCAGCGATAGGCGTTCACCTGGATCTTGCGCTCGATCCGGCAGCCCGCCATCCGCGCGCCCTTGGCCATGGCCTGGGTCACGTCGGCGGGGTTGATGTATCCGTCGGTCGGGTGGAACAGCGCGCCCTTCAGATCCTCGGTGCGGACCAGCGGCCAGCGCTCCTTGATCTGGGCGGGGGTCAGGAACTGATGCTCGATCCCGATCGTCTCGGCGGTGGCGGAATACAGCATGTATTCGTCCATCCGCGCATCCGTCTGCGCCATGCGCAGGTTGCCGCAGCGGGTGAAGCCCGCGTTCAGCCCCGTCTCGGCCTCCAGCCCGGCATAGAGCTTGACCGAGTAATCATGGATGTGGCTGGTCGCATAGCCCATGTTGAACAGGGGCAGCAGACCCGCCGCGTGCCACGTCGATCCGGCGGTCAGCTCGTCGCGTTCGACCAGCAGCGTGTCCCAGCCCGCGCGCGCCAGATGCAGCGCGATGCCGCATCCGACCGCGCCCCCGCCCACGACCAGAACCTTCACATGCGACGTCATCGCGCTCTCCTGTTGGAACCGTTTCGCCTGTGATGCCCCATCGGTGAAACGCCGCGTCAAAGGCGCCCGACATCTGCGGGCGAAAAACGACATGGCCTTGCCCAGACCCGCCCCCGTCGCTAGGTTGCGGCCCACGCCAACAAGGGGGCACCATGGACATCTGCCGCAGCACCGACGCCATGCGCGCCTGGCGCCGGGACGCGGGCCGCACAGCCCTGGTGCCGACGATGGGTGCGCTGCATCAGGGCCACCTGACCCTGGTCGCGCGGGCCCGCGACTGGCTGGACGGGCAGGGTGGCGGCCGGGTGGTGACCTCGATCTTCGTGAACCCCGCGCAGTTCGGCCCGAACGAGGATCTGGACAAGTATCCCCGGCAGGAGGCGCAGGACCTGGACCTGCTGCGCGAGTCCGGCTGCGACGCGGTGTTCCTGCCGCAGGTGTCCGACATCTGGCGCCCCGGTGCGCAGACCCATGTGCAGGTGACGCAGCTGGGCGGCATCCTGATGGGCCGCCTGCGCCCCGGCCATTTCCGCGGCGTGGCGACCGTGGTCACCAAGCTGTTCAACATCGTCCAGCCCCAGGCCGCGGCCTTTGGCGAAAAGGACTATCAGCAGCTGACCCTGATCACCCGTATGGTCGAGGACCTGGACATTCCCGTGACCATCCTGCCGGTGCCCACCGTGCGCGAACCCGACGGGCTGGCCATGTCCTCGCGCAACCAGCGCCTGACGGCCGAGGATCGCGCAGCCGCCCCGGTGCTGGCCCGTGCGCTGGACCATGCGGCGGAATCGGTCGCGATGGGTACACCCGTCAGCCTGTTGCGCCGCCAGATCCGCGCCATCCTGTCCACGGAACCGCGGGCCGACATCCGCTCGATCGACATCCGCGACGCGCGCGATCTGTCTCGCATCGCCGTCGTGGGCGGTCCGGTGGCGATCCTGCTGGCCGTCCGTTTCGGCGACGTGCTGCTGATCGACCAGCGCACCGCCCATCCCTGACCCGCGCGGCCCCGCGCATCCCCTTGAAAGGCCGACCCATGTCCGCGCAAGCTCCCGTCCGCCGCGTCACCGCGCCCCAGATCGCCGACCGCAAGGGTGCGGCCCCCATCGTCGCGCTGACCGCCTATACCGCGCCGATGGCGGCGATGGTCGATGCCCATGCCGACGTGATCCTGGTGGGCGACAGCCTGGGCATGGTGGTCCACGGCCTGCCCTCGACCATCGGGGTCACGCTGGAGATGATGATCCTGCACGGCCAGGCCGTCATGCGCGGGTCCGACCGCGCCATGGTCGTGATCGACATGCCCTTCGGAAGTTATGAGGAAGCGCCGGAACAGGCGTTCCGCAACGCCGCCCGCGTGATGGCTCAGACCGGCGCCGGCGCCGTCAAGCTGGAGGGGGGCGCCCGCATGGCCCCCACCATCCGCTTTCTGGTCGACCGCGGCATCCCGGTCATGGCCCATGTCGGCCTCACGCCGCAGGCCACGAACACGATGGGGGGGTTCAAGACGCAGGGCCGCGATCCGGCCACCTGGCCCGCCTTCGTCGCGGATGCCCGCGCCGTCGCCGATGCGGGCGCGTTCAGCGTCGTGGTCGAGGGGGTGATGGAGGCCTTGGCCGATCAGATCACCGATGCCATCGCCGTGCCGACCATCGGCATCGGCGCCAGCGCGCGCTGCGACGGGCAGATCCTGGTGCTGGACGACATGCTGGGCCTGTCGGGTCGCGTGCCGCGCTTTGTCCGCCGTTTCGGAGAACTGGGCAAAGAGGCCGACCAGGCCATCGCCGCCTATGCGGCCGCGGTCCGTGACCGCAGCTTTCCGGCCGCGGCCGAACTGTACCGTTAAGACGCGCTCAGTCGTCGCGCGGTTCGAAATCGGCGGTGGCGGCCAGGCGGGACAGCAGCAGCGGGATCAGCAGCAGGGCGGCAAGGCCCAGATAGATGGTGCCAAGGCTGAGGTGTTCGGCCAGGAAACCGATGCTGCCCGGCGCCAGCAGGATGCCGGAATAGCCCATCATCGTGACCACCGACAGGCCCATGCCAGCGGCCAGTCCCGGCACGTTCCCGGCCGCGGAAAAGGCGATGGGCACCATGTTCGCGATGCCGATGCCCGCCAGCGCGAATCCCGCGATCGCCGGGGCGGGGCTGCTCGACAGCCCGGCCAGGACCAGGCCCGCCATCGCCACGGCCGAACTGGCGCGCAGGGTGGTGACCGCGCCAAAGCGGCGGCGCAGCCCGTCGCCCGCAAAGCGCATCGCCGCCATCGTGCCCGCGCAGGCAGCAAAGCCCAGGCCCGCCACCGACAGCGACGCGCCCATCTCGCGCTGCAGATAGACGGCGGCCCAATCCAGGATCGCGCCTTCGGGAATCATCGCGGCCAGGGCCATCAGCCCGATCAGCCAGGGCAGGGGGCTGCGCGGCAGGCGCAGCGGCGCCTTGGGCGCGCCCGCCTCGGGGGCGTCCTCCAGCAGGCGGGACAGCGCCCACAGCAGCACCAGCGCAAAGACCGCGGTGATGACGGCGGCATGGGCCAGCTCCCCGAATCGCTGGATCAGCCAGCCGCCCGCGGCCGCGCCGGCAAAGGCCCCCAGGCTCCAGAACCCGTGGCAGGACGACATGATCGCCCGGCCGCGCGCGCGTTCCACGGCGACCGCGTTGGCATTCATCGCCACGTCCATGCCGCCGACCATGCCGCCGAACAGCACCACGGTCGCCGCCACGGTCCAATAGGTCGGCGCCAGAGAGATCCAGATCATCGACGGCGCGGCCAGCCATGCGGCCAGCCGCACGGCGCTGGCCGATCCGGCCCGCGCGACCATCGCCCCGAACAGCGGCATCACGCAGATCGAGCCCAGGCCCAGCCCCAGCACGATCACCCCGGCGCTGGCCTCGGTGATGCCAAGCCGTTCCATCAGGACGGGGATTTTCGGCGCCCAGCTGCCCACCAGCAGGCCGTTCACGAAAAACAGGGCCGACACGGCCCAACGCATCGTCATCACAGCATCGACGGCACGACCAGGTCGGGCGGGCGGTGCCCGTCGGCAAAGGTCTTGATGTTGATGATCACCTTCTCGCCCATCTCGGCGCGGCCCTCGACGGTCGCGCTGCCCATATGCGGCAGCAGGACAACGTTGGGCAGCTCGCGCAGGCGGGGGTTGATCTCGTGGCCATGCTCGAAGACGTCCAGGCCCGCGCCCGCGATCTCTCCGGCCCGCAGCATGCGGGTCAGGGCGTTCTCGTCGATGACCTCGCCGCGCGAGGTGTTCACGATCACGGCGGTCGGCTTCATCAGCTTCAGCCGACGCGCGTTCAGCAGGTGGAAGGTCGAGGGCGTGTGCGGCGCGTTCACGCTGACGATGTCCATGCGCGCCAGCATCTGGTCCAGGCTCTCCCACCAGGTCGCGCCCAGGGCCTCCTCGATCTCGGGGCGCAGGCGGCGGCGGTTGTGATAGTGGACCTGCATGCCGAAGGCGGCGGCTCGGCGCGCGACGGCCTGGCCGATGCGGCCCATGCCCAGAATGCCAAGACGCCGCCCGCCGACGCGCCCGCCCAGATGGGCGGTGGGCGACCAGCCCTGCCAGCGTCCGGCCTGCATCTCGGCCAGGCCCTCGGGGATCTTGCGGGTCACGGCCAGGATCAGCGCCAGCGTCATGTCGGCGGTGTCCTCGGTCACGACGCCGGGGGTGTTGCTGACCAAGACGCCGCGCTGGCGGGCGGACATCACGTCGATATGGTCGATGCCCGCGCCGAAATTCGCGATCAGCTTCAGCCGCTCGCCCGCGCGGGCCAGCATGGCAGCGGTGATCTGGTCGGTCACGGTCGGCACCAGGATGTCCGCGTCCTGCATCAGCGATACCAGCTGATCGGACGACATCTTGCGGTCGTCGTCGCGCAGGGCCACGTCGAACAGTTCGGACATGCGGGTCTCGACCGCCTCGGGCAGGCGGCGCGTCACGGCGACGCGCAGTCTGCTGCGGGGGGCTGCGGGGGTGGGGGGCATGGTCACCTCACTGTGTCAGAGCCTTGATCGGTCGCCTGCAGGCACGCCCTTCCCATCGGCGGACGCTTTTGGCAAACTGCCCGCGTTGAGGGGCAGGCACAAGACCCCAGAAGGGGCGTCCGCGCCCCGCACAGGACAGGAACGGACAACGCATGACGGCACGGCCAGGCAGGACGGGCGCAAGGGTGGCACTTGCGCTTGTGGCGATAATGGGGGCTGCTGCCCCGCAGGCGATGGCCCAAAGCGAACCGCAACAAAGCCAAGGTGCGACCGAACAGCGGGGTCCGGTGACCAACCTGCCGCTGCCCCGCTATGTCAGCCTGAAGGGCAACGAAGGCAACGCCCGTCGCGGGCCCAGCCTGTCGCACCGCATCGACTGGGTGTTCCGCCATGCGGGGATGCCGCTGCGGGTGGTGGCCGAATTCGGTCATTGGCGCCGGGTCGAGGACAAGGACGGGGCAGGGGGCTGGATCCACTATGCGCTGCTGTCGGGGGTCCGCACAGCGTTGGTCACCCAGGACATGCTGGAACTGCGCGCCCGGCCGCATCGCGATTCCGACATCGTGGCGCGGGCCGAGGCCGGGGCCATCCTGCGGCTGAACGAATGCGAACCGGAATGGTGCCGCGTGTCGGGCGGCGGCCAGCGGGGCTGGGTGCCCAAGACGGCGATCTGGGGCGTGGACGCGGGCGAAATCCGCGACTGATCCGCGCCGCATTGCAACAATTCGCCGCGCTTTCGATCCCCTGCGCCCGTTGACCCCGGACGGTCACGGGTCTAAACCGCACTCAGCCAACCCGTCGCGGGGTCAGCCGTGATCCCCGCGACCGACAAGGGGATCGTCACCCGTGCAAAACATTACGCAGGACTATCTGCCCATCCTCGTCTTCGCGGCGATGGCCTCGGCGCTTGCGCTGATCTTGCTGCTGTCCGCGTTCGTCATCGCCGTGCGCAATCCCGACCCCGAAAAGGTCAGTGCCTATGAGTCGGGCTTCAACCCGTTCGACGACGCGCGGATGAAGTTCGACGTGCGATTCTATCTGGTGTCGATCCTGTTCATCATCTTCGACCTCGAGGTCGCGTTCCTGTTCCCCTGGGCGGTCAGCTTCCAGGCGATCAGCGAGACCGCGTTCTGGTCGATGATGGCGTTCCTGGGCGTGCTGACCGTGGGCTTTGCCTACGAGTGGAAGAAAGGAGCCTTGGAATGGGCGTGATGGCAGGGGCGAACACCGCCGGACCCGATCGCGAATACGCGACCAAGGCCCTGAACGCGGAGCTGCAGGACAAGGGTTTCCTGCTGACCACGACCGAGGACATCATCAACTGGGCGCGCAACGGCTCGCTGCACTGGATGACGTTCGGCCTGGCCTGCTGCGCGGTCGAGATGATGCAGACCTCGATGCCGCGCTATGACCTGGAACGCTTCGGGACCGCACCGCGCGCCTCTCCGCGCCAGTCGGACCTGATGATCGTGGCGGGCACGCTGACCAACAAGATGGCCCCGGCGCTGCGCAAGGTCTATGACCAGATGCCGGAACCGCGTTACGTCATCAGCATGGGCAGCTGCGCCAATGGCGGCGGCTATTACCATTACAGCTATTCCGTGGTGCGCGGATGCGACCGGATCGTGCCCGTGGACATCTATGTCCCCGGCTGCCCGCCGACCGCCGAGGCGCTGCTTTACGGCATCCTGCAACTTCAGCGCCGCATCCGGCGCACCGGCACGCTGGTGAGGTGATTATGGCGACCTATACCGATCCCGACGCGCTGGACCAGCTGGCCGAGCACATCAAGCTGCGCCGCCCGAACGAGGTCATCGGCACCGACGTGGCCTTTGGCGAACTGACCGTGACGGCCACGGCCAGCGGCATCCTGGACCTGCTGGATTTCCTGCGCAGCGACAGCAGCTGCCGGTTCTCCACGCTGGTCGACATCACCGCCGTCGATTACCCATCGCGCCAGCAGCGGTTCGACGTCGTCTGGCACTTCCTGTCGATGTACCAGAACCACCGCATCCGCGTGAAGGTCGCCATCCGCGAGGATGAGATGCTGCCGACGCTGACCGCGATCTATCCCGCCGCAAACTGGTTCGAGCGCGAGATCTTCGACATGTTCGGGATCCTGTTCACCGGTCATCCGGACCTGCGCCGCATCCTGACCGACTATGGCTTTTCCGGCCATCCGCTGCGCAAGGACTTTCCGACCACCGGTTATGTCGAGGTTCGATATGACGACGCCGAAAAGCGCGTGATCTATGAGCCCGTGTCGCTGGTGCAGGAATACCGGCAGTTCGATTTCCTGTCGCCCTGGGAAGGCGTGCAATACGCCCTGCCCGGCGACGAAAAGGGGGCCGCGAAATGATGGACGGCGACATCCGCGCGAACAGCTATGACGACGGCAGCCACGACCTGGTGACCGGCGAACAGCGCATTCGCAACTTCAACATCAACTTCGGTCCGCAACACCCTGCCGCGCATGGCGTTCTGCGCATGGTGCTGGAGCTGGACGGCGAGGTCGTGGAACGCGCCGACCCGCATATCGGCCTGCTGCACCGCGGCACCGAGAAGCTGATGGAAAGCCGGACCTATCTTCAGAACCTGCCGTATTTCGACCGGCTGGATTACGTGTCGCCGATGAACCAGGAACACGCCTGGTGCCTAGCGATCGAACGTCTGACCGGCACGGTCGTGCCGCGCCGCGCCAGCCTGATCCGGGTGCTGTTCTGCGAGGTGGGGCGTATCCTGAACCATCTTCTGGGCCTGACCACCGGCGCGCTGGACGTCGGCGCCCTGACCCCGCCGCTGTGGGGCTTCGAGGCGCGCGAGGATCTGATGATCTTCTATGAACGCGCATCGGGCGCGCGTCTGCACGCGGCCTATTTCCGGCCGGGCGGCGTCCATCAGGACCTGACCCCCGACCTGCTGGACGACATGGAGGCGTGGTGCGAGCGTTTCCCCAAGGTTCTGGACGATCTGGACACGCTGCTAACCGAAAACCGCATCTTCAAGCAGCGGCTGGTCGACATCGGCATCGTGTCCGAACAGGATGCGCTGGATTGGGGTTTCTCGGGCGTGATGGTGCGCGGATCGGGCATGGCCTGGGACCTGCGTCGCAGCCAGCCTTACGAATGCTATGACGAATTCGACTTCAAGATCCCGGTCGGTACGAACGGCGACTGCTATGACCGTTTCCTGTGCCGGATGCAGGAAATGCGTGAATCGACGCTGATCATGAAGCAGGCGATCGCCAAGCTGCGGGCCGAAGGGCCGGGCGAGGTTCTGGCCCGCGGCAAGCTGACCCCGCCCAAGCGGGGCGACATGAAGCGGGACATGGAAAGCCTGATCCATCACTTCAAGCTGTACACAGAGGGCTTCCGCGTTCCCGCCGGAGAGGTCTATGCCGCCGTCGAGGCCCCCAAGGGCGAGTTCGGCGTCTATCTGGTCAGCGACGGCACCAACCGCCCTTATCGTGCAAAACTTCGCGCGCCGGGGTTCCTGCACCTTCAATCCATGGACTGGATGTCCAAGGGCCATCTGCTGGCCGACGTCCCGGCCCTGATCGCCACCCAGGATATCGTCTTCGGAGAGGTTGACCGCTGATGCTGCGCCGCCTGCACCCCGTCCAGCCGGACAGTTTCGAATTCACGCCTGCGAACCTGGAATGGGCGCAGGCACAGATCACCAAATACCCCGAGGGTCGTCAGCAATCGGCGATCATTCCTGTCTTGTGGCGTGCCCAGGAACAGGAAGGCTGGCTGTCGCGTCCTGCCATCGAATATTGCGCGGAACTGTTGGGCATGGCCTATATCCGGGCGCTGGAAGTGGCGACGTTCTACTTCATGTTCCAGCTGCAACCCGTTGGGACTGTTGCGAACATCCAGATCTGCGGCACCACGACATGCATGATCTGCGGGGCCGAGGACCTGGTCGCGGTCTGCAAGCGCAAGATCGCGCCCACGCCGCATACCCTGTCGGCCGACGGCAAGTTCAGCTGGGAGGAGGTCGAATGCCTTGGCGCCTGCGCCAACGCCCCGATGGCCCAGATTGGCAAGGACTACTATGAAGATCTGACGCCCGAGAGCCTCGAGGCGCTGATCGACCGCATGTCGGCCGGAGAGGTTCCCGTGCCCGGATCGCAGACCGGTCGCTTTGCGTCCGAACCCGTCAGCGGACTGACCAGCCTGGCCGATCTGAAGGGGCAGGAGGGTCACAACGCCAGCGTGCAACTGGCCTCTGACCTGGGCGAGACGCTGAAGCGGATCGACGGGACCGAGGTTCCGATCCTGACGAAATGGCGCCGCAAGCCCGATGCCGCGGCGGACGACCAGACCGGCGTGGACACCGCGCCGGAACGCGAACCGCGCCCGTCGGACGGGGCACCGGTCGATTCGACCGGCGTGACCGAGCAGGAGGCGCAGGCCAGTTCGGCCGCGCGCCCGGTTTCGGCGCGCGAACCGGCCGATGTGCGCAAGGATGACAAGGACCGCGACTGACCGCAGCCCGACGACCCGCAGAAAGGATGCCAGCCATGACACCCGCCAGCAGAACCACCGGAGCCGTCACGGCGCTGCTGGTCTTTCTGGGCATCGGCCTGTTCGGGCAGATGGGCTGGCTGGCGGCCTTGGTGCTGGCGCTGATCGCGGGTGGCCTGCTGGCCCTGATGGTGGCTTGGCTTGGCGATCCCCGCGGGGTCGGAATGGACGCGCCGGATTGGGACGCGATGCCGCTGCCGTCTCAGCCTGTCGCGGCCGCGCCCGTCCGGCAGGCACCGGCGCCTGCGGCTGCGCCCGAGATTGCGCCGTCGGGGGATGCCATTCCGCCGGCCGCCCCGCGCGAGACGCCGGACGCCGCGCGCAGCATCTATGCCGGCGGGCCGGACGACCTGCGGGCCATCAAGGGCATCGGGCCCAAGGTCCAGCAGGCGCTGGAACAGGCGGGCGTGACGCGGTTCGCGCAGATCGCGGCCTGGGACGATGCCGACGTGGATCGCATGGCGGCCGGGATCGGCCGCGCCGCGTCGCGCATCCGCAATGACGATTGGGTGGGGCAGGCGCGCGCGCTGGCCGCACGCAGGCAGGAGGCGGGGTGATGGCGGACCCCGCGCAGGACGCCCGCCAGATGCGGCTGGTCGCGATCGTGATCGCGACGACCATGCTGATCTGGCTCGCCATCCAGGCGATCGGGCAGCACTATGACTGGGCGGCGCGGTGGGCCTTTCTGGCCGACCTTGCCGCCATCGGCGCTTTTGTCTGGTCGCTGATCGTGACCTGGCGTATCTGGCGGCGCAGGAATGCGTGACGCCGGGAATAAAGGACGTATCGGATGCTGAAAGACCAGGATCGCATTTTCACCAACCTGTATGGCATGGGCGACCGCAGCCTGGCCGGCGCGCAGAAGCGTGGCCATTGGGACGGGACCGGCGACATCATCGGCCGCGGGCGCGACAAGATCATCGAGCAGGTCAAGGCTTCGGGGCTGCGTGGACGCGGCGGCGCAGGCTTTCCGACCGGTCTGAAATGGTCCTTCATGCCCAAAGAATCGGACGGCCGGCCCAGCTATCTGGTGATCAACGCCGACGAATCCGAGCCTGCGACCTGCAAGGACCGCGAGATCATGCGCCATGATCCGCACACCCTGATCGAGGGTGCGCTGATCGCAAGCTTCGCGATGAACGCGCATGTCTGCTACATCTACCTGCGCGGCGAATACATCCGCGAAAAGGAGGCCCTGCAGGCCGCCATCGACGAATGCTATGACGCGGGGCTTCTGGGCGCGAATGCGGCCGGGTCGGGATGGGATTTCGACCTGTACCTGCACCACGGCGCCGGCGCCTATATCTGTGGCGAGGAAACCGCGCTGCTGGAAAGCCTGGAAGGCAAGAAGGGCATGCCGCGCATGAAGCCGCCGTTTCCGGCGGGCGCGGGTCTCTATGGCTGCCCGACCACGGTGAACAACGTCGAATCCATCGCCGTCGTGCCGACGATCCTGCGCCGCGGGGCGGAGTGGTTCGCGGGCTTCGGCCGTCCGAACAACGCGGGCGTCAAGCTGTTCGGGCTGACCGGACACCTGAACGCTCCCTGCGTGGTCGAGGAGGCCATGTCGATCAGCATGAAAGAGCTGATCGAGAAGCATGGCGGTGGCGTGCGCGGCGGCTGGAAGAACCTCAAGGCGGTGATTCCCGGTGGTGCCTCCTGCCCGGTCCTGACGGCCGAGCAGTGCGAGAACGCCATCATGGATTACGACGGCATGCGCGAGCTGAAATCCAGTTTTGGCACCGGCTGCATGATCGTGATGGATCAGTCGACCGACATCATCAAGGCGATCTGGCGCCTGTCCGCCTTTTTCAAGCACGAAAGCTGCGGCCAGTGCACGCCCTGCCGCGAGGGCACCGGCTGGATGATGCGCGTCATGGCGCGCCTGGTGTCCGGCGAGGCCGAGGTCGAGGAGATCGACATGCTGCTTGACGTGACCAAGCAGGTCGAAGGCCACACCATCTGCGCCTTGGGCGATGCGGCGGCATGGCCCATCCAGGGCCTGATCCGCAATTTCCGCGGAGAGATCGAGGATCGCCTGATCGCCAAGAAGACCGGGCGCACGGGCGCGCTGGCCGCGGAATGAGCATGACGGCGGCATATCACGATCCCCGCACGGGGTCGTGTCGGGCAATGCGCCCGGCCGGTGATTACGTGGAGGCACGTGATCACCGAAAGGATGCCGTGATGAAACGACCCATGCTTGCCGCCATCGCCCTGGCGTTTCTGGCCCTTCCTGCCGTCGCGCAGGTGCCGCTGAGCCAGGAGACCTACATCAACGACCGGCTGGTCCAGGCCCGTGTGGCCGACATGCTGCGCCGGGGATGCCCCGACATCAGCGCGCGGATGATCCGTGCCTTCAGCGAGGCGCGCGCGCTGAAACGCTATGCCCTGGATCAGGGCTATTCCGAGACCGAGATCGAGACCTTTCTGGACAGCCGCGAGGATCGCCGACGCATCTATGCCGAAGCAGACCGCTATATGGTCCAGAACGGTGTCGTGAACGGACAGCCGGAAACCTTTTGCCGCCTCGGGCGGGACGAAATCGCACGGCAGACGGTCGCAGGATCGCTGCTGAGTGCCAGATAAGGAAGTCATCATGGCCGAATTGCGGACAATCAAGATCGACGGCATCGAGATCCAGGTCGATCCGAACCTGACCTTGATCCAGGCCTGCGAGCAGGCCGGGATCGAGATCCCGCGTTTCTGCTATCACGAGCGGCTGTCCATCGCGGGCAACTGCCGGATGTGCTTGGTCGAGGTCGTGGGCGGCCCGCCCAAGCCCGCCGCCTCCTGCGCGATGCAGGTCAAGGACATGCGCCCCGGTCCCGACGGCGCCCCGTCCGAGATCCGCACCAACAGCCCGATGGTCAAGAAGGCCCGCGAAGGCGTGATGGAGTTCCTGCTGATCAACCATCCGCTGGATTGTCCGATCTGCGACCAGGGCGGCGAATGCGACCTGCAGGACCAAGCGATGGCGTACGGCGTCGATTTCAGCCGCTATCGCGAGCCCAAGCGCGCCTCCGAGGAGCTGAACCTGGGGCCGCTGGTCGAGACCCACATGACGCGCTGCATCAGCTGCACGCGCTGCGTGCGCTTCACGACCGAGGTCGCGGGCATCACCCAGATGGGCCAGACCGGCCGGGGCGAGGACAGCGAGATCACCAGCTATCTGAACCAGACGTTGGAATCGAACCTGCAGGGCAACATCATCGACCTGTGCCCGGTGGGCGCGCTGGTGTCGAAGCCCTATGCCTTCACCGCCCGCCCGTGGGAGCTGACCAAGACCGAGACGATCGACGTCATGGACGCGCTTGGCAGCGCGATCCGCGTGGACACAAAGGGTCGCGAAGTGATGCGCATCCTGCCGCGCAACCATGATGCGGTGAACGAGGAGTGGATCAGCGACAAGACCCGCTTCGTCTGGGACGGTCTGCGCCGCCAGCGTCTGGACACCCCCTATCTGCGCGAGAACGGCCGCCTGCGCCCGGCCACTTGGCCCGAGGCGCTGACCGCCGCCGCCCGTGCGATGCAGGGCGGCAAGGTCGCGGGCCTGGTCGGCGACCTGGCCTCGGTCGAGGCGGCCTTCAGCCTCAAGACGCTTGTCGAGGGGCTGGGCGGTTCAGTGGAATGCCGCACCGACGGCGCGCGCCTGCCGGCGGGCAATCGGTCGGGCTATGTCGGCAATGCGGTGATCGAGGATATCGACACCGCCGCGTCCATCCTGCTGATCGGGACCAACCCGCGCGACGAGGCGGCCGTGCTGAACGCCCGCCTGCGCCGGGCCTGGGCGCGCGGCGCGCAGGTCACGGTCGTCGGTCCGGCGGTCGATCTGACCTTCGATTATGACCATGCGGGCACCGACCGTGCGGCGCTGTCCGCCTTGCTGGACAAGGCCGAACAGTCCGAGGACGCGGGCATCATCATCATCGGGCAGGGCGCCCTGCGCGAGGCCGACGGCGAGGCCGTGCTGGCCGCCGCCCAGGCCTTGGCCCAGACCACCGGTGTGCGCCTGCTGGTCCTGCACACCGCGGCGGGCCGCGTGGGTGCGATGGACGTGGGTGCCGTGACCGAGGGCGGGATGTCCGCCGCGATCGACGGGGCGCAGGTGATCTTCAACCTGGGCGCCGATGAGGTCGAGATCGCCGCGGGTCCGGTGGTCATCTATCAGGGCAGCCATGGCGACCGGGGCGCGCATCGCGCCGACATCATCCTGCCCGCCGCCTGCTATACCGAGGAGATGGGCCTGTTCGTGAACACCGAGGGCCGTCCCCAGCTGGCCATGCGCGCCAATTTCGCGCCCGGCGAGGCCAAGGAGAACTGGGCCATCCTGCGCGCCCTGTCGGCCGAGCTGGGCCAGACCCTGCCGTGGGACAGCCTGGCGCAGTTGCGTCGTGCGCTGGTCGAGGCCGTGCCGCATCTGGGCCAGGTCGATCAGGTCGTCGAGAGCGACTGGCAGCCCCTGCCGATGCGGGACCTGGGCCAGGCGGCCTTCGTGAACCCGATCCGTGATTTCTACCTGACGAACCCGATCGCACGCAGCTCTCCGCTGATGGGAGAGTTGTCGCGCATGGCTGCGGCGCGCCATATGCCCGCGTTGGCTGCGGAGTAACAAGGATGACCCCCACTGTTCGGACAAGCGCTTCGGTGACGGCCCTGATCGGGGCCGTCTTGGCCCTGTCGGGCTGCATGCAGACCTCGACCGGTGGGGGGGCGGAGGCGCGTCCTCCGGTGGCGGCCTCGGTGGCGGGGGGCGACAGGCTTGGCCGCGCCCGCGTGTCCAGCCAGTCGGGAGAGATCCTGATCCTGGAGGAGGACGGCAGCGTCACGACGATGGATCTGGACAGCCCCGGCGGCCGCGACGCCTTTGCTGTGACTGAGGCCGACCTCGAGGCGCTGAACCAGAACCTGGACCTGGATTTCGCAGGCTTGGTCGCGCCCAACCGCCCGCGGGAGAAGACCGCGCAGCAAAAGGCGTTGGAGGCGTTCGCCGCCCGGACCCAGCCCGCGCTGCCGGTGCTGGCCGAGGGGACCGAGATCGCGCCCGAATCCTTCATCGCCGTGCAGGTGGTGCCGCTGAACCGCGGCGCGGGCGCCGATCTGGTCGAGGTGACGGCCAATCTGCAGCAGGGGGTGGACGCGGATATCGCGTTCTCGTATGCCACCTGCGCATTGGCCGGTTGGGCCCGCGACAACGGCAACCCCTATGGTCGGCATGTCCGCACGCTTCAGGCCGAACGGAACGGCAAGCTGCTGATCGGATCGGCGTTCCTGCTGTCGGACAGCAAGCCGATGGGATTGCGGGTGATGGAAACGGAAGAGACCTTGCGCGAATGCGACGCACGCGGCATTCCAACGGCGTAAGGCAAAGGGACTGGCATCATGGCTGAATTTTGGGCATCCTCCTGGGGCATCGCGCTGATCCTGCTGGCGCAGGGCCTGGCGCTGATCGTCTTCGTGATGCTGTCGCTGGTCTACATGGTCTATGGCGACCGCAAGATCTGGGCGGCGGTGCAGATGCGCCGTGGACCCAACGTGGTCGGGCCCTGGGGCGTCCTTCAGACATTCGCCGACGCGCTGAAATTCGTGGTCAAGGAAATCGTCGTGCCCGCGGGCGCGGACAAGTTCGTGTTCTTCCTGGCGCCGTTCCTGTCGATGATGTTGGCGCTGCTGGCCTTCGTGGCGATTCCCTTCGCGCCGGGCTGGGTCATGGCAGACATCAACGTGGGCATCCTGTTCATCTTCGCGGTCTCATCGCTGGAGGTCTATGGGGTGATCATGGGGGGCTGGGCGTCCAACTCCAAGTTCCCGTTCCTGGGCTCGCTGCGGTCGGCGGCGCAGATGATCAGCTATGAGGTCAGCCTGGGCCTGATCATCATCGGCGTGATCATCTCGGCGGGCTCGATGAACCTGACCGCCATCGTCGAGGCGCAGCGCGGGGCGGGACTGCTGTCGTGGTTCTGGCTGCCGCACCTGCCGATGGTCGTGCTGTTCTTCGTCTCGGCCTTGGCCGAGACCAACCGCCCGCCCTTCGACCTGCCGGAAGCGGAATCCGAACTGGTCGCGGGCTTTATGACCGAATATTCCTCGACCCCCTATCTGCTGTTCATGGCCGGCGAATACATCGCCATGTGGCTGATGTGCGCGCTGATCAGCCTGCTGTTCTTCGGCGGCTGGCTGTCGCCCATCCCCGGCCTGCCGGACGGCGCGATCTGGATGTTCCTCAAGATGGTCATCTGGTTCTTCATGTTCGCCATGGTGAAGGCCATCGTGCCGCGGTACCGCTATGACCAGTTGATGCGGATCGGCTGGAAGGTGTTCCTGCCGCTGTCACTGGGCTGGGTCGTGATCGTGGCGTTCCTTGCGAAATTCGAAGTCTTCGGGACCTTCTGGGCCCGTTGGGCAGGAGTGTAAAAGATGGCTTTCGACTTCGTCCGCGCCACCAAGTACTTCCTGATGGTGGATTTCATCAAAGGGTTCGGCTTGGGCATGCGCTATTTCTTCGCGCCCAAGGCGACCATCAACTATCCCCACGAAAAGGGTCCGCTCTCGCCGCGCTTCCGCGGCGAGCACGCCCTGCGCCGCTATCCCAACGGCGAGGAACGCTGCATCGCCTGCAAGCTGTGCGAGGCGATCTGCCCTGCGCAGGCGATCACCATCGATGCCGAACCGCGCGACGACGGCTCGCGCCGCACGACACGCTATGACATCGACATGACCAAGTGCATCTATTGCGGCTTCTGCCAGGAGGCCTGCCCGGTCGACGCGATCGTCGAAGGACCGAACTTCGAATTCGCCACAGAGACCCGCGAGGAGCTGTTCTACAACAAGGACAAGCTGCTGGACAATGGCGCCCGTTGGGAGTCCGAGATCGCGCGCAACCTGGCGATGGACGCGCCCTACAGATGACCGATCCCTTCACCAAGATGTTCCAGCAGATGCTGAGCCAGGGACAGGAGATGGCGCGGACCTTCAATCCGGCGCTGGAGCATTTCGACGTCAAGGCGTTCGAGAAGATGTTCCCGACCATGCCCGCGGACATGCTGGAGATGTGGTTCGGCAAGACCTTCAACCGCGACGGCCTGGATGCGCGCACCCGCCTGCTGGTGACCATCGCGGCGATGACCGTGCAGGGCGCGCTGGCCGAACCGCAGATGCGCATGACGATCCGCCACGCCATCGAGGCAGGCGCCACCCCGCGCGAGATCGCCGAGGTGATCTATCAGATGGGAATGTTCGGCGGCCTGCCGGCGATGCAGAAGGCGCTGGAGATCGCCCAGGGCGTCTTTACCGAATCCGAGGGGAGCCCCCAGTCATGATGACATTCGCATTCTACCTGTTCGCCATCTCTGTCTGCACGGCCGGCTTCATGGTGGTGCTGGCGCGCAACCCGGTCCATTCGGTGCTTTGGCTGATCCTGGCCTTCCTGTCGGCCGCGGGGCTGTTCGTCCTGCTGGGCGCCGAGTTCGTGGCCATGCTGCTGATCATCGTCTATGTCGGCGCGGTCGCGGTGCTGTTCCTGTTCGTGGTCATGATGCTGGACGTGGACTTCACCAAGCTGAAGGGCGAGTTCGCCCGCTATCTGCCGCTGGCCGGCCTGATCGCCATCGTCCTGCTGGCGCAGCTGGCCATCGCCTATGGCGCGTGGGAAAGCAGCGACCAGTCGGCGACCCTGCGGTCCGTGCCGATGGCGACCGAGGTTCTGAACACCAACGCGATCGGTCTGCTGCTCTATGACCGCTACATCCTGCCGTTCCAGATTTCGGGCCTGATCCTGCTGGTCGCGATGATCGGGGCGATCACGCTGACGATGCGGCACCGCACCAACGTCAAGCGCCAGGACGTGATCGCCCAGATGCACCGCGATCCGGCCAAGGCCATGCAGCTGCGCGACGTCAAGCCGGGGCAGGGGCTGTAAGCCTCCGCCCCAGCCAACGGAATATCAACGGGTGAGAGAGCCCGGAGGGACTGAACTGATGATCGGATTGACACATTACCTGGTCGTGGGCGCGATATTGTTCGTCGCCGGGATCTTCGGCATCTTCGTGAACCGCAAGAACGTCATCGTCATCCTGATGTCGATCGAGCTGATGCTGCTGGCGGTCAACATCAACTTCGTCGCATTTTCGGCCCATCTGGGCGATCTGGGCGGGCAGATCTTCACCATGTTCATCCTGACCGTCGCCGCGGCCGAAGCGGCCATCGGCCTGGCCATCCTGGTCGTCTTCTTCCGCAACCGCGGCACGATCGCGGTGGAAGATGTCAACGTGATGAAGGGTTAGGGTCATGGCTCAGTTCATTCTTTTCGCGCCCCTGCTGGGTGCGCTGATTGCAGGCTTCGGATGGCGCCTGATCGGAGAGCGCGGCGCGCAGATCCTGACGACAGCCATCCTGTTCGCCGCCGCGGCCCTGTCCTGGGTTGTCTTCCTGACCTTGGGCGAGCCGCAGAGCATCCCCGTCATGGACTGGATCGTCTCGGGCGACTTCACCTCCGAATGGGCGATCCGCCTGGACCGCCTGACCGCGATCATGCTGATCGTCATCAATTCGGTCTCGGCGCTCGTGCACCTCTACAGCTTCGGCTACATGGCGCATGACGAAAACTTCGGCGACGACGAGCCATACCGCGCGCGTTTCTTTGCCTATCTGTCGTTCTTTACCTTCTCGATGCTGATGCTGGTGACCTCCGACAACCTGCTGCAGATGTTCTTCGGGTGGGAGGGCGTGGGCGTCGCCTCCTATCTGCTGATCGGCTTCTACTTCAAGAAGCAGTCGGCGGGCGCGGCCGCGATGAAGGCGTTCATCGTCAACCGCGTGGGTGACTTCGGCTTCCTGCTGGGCATCTTCGGCCTGTGGTGGATGACCGGGTCGATCCAGTTCGACGAGATCTTCGCCCAGGTCCCGATGCTGGCCCAGACCGAGATGACCTTCCTGTGGCGTGACTGGAACGCGGCCAACGTGCTGGCGATCCTGCTGTTCATCGGCGCGATGGGCAAATCGGCGCAGCTGTTCCTGCACACCTGGCTGCCGGACGCGATGGAGGGTCCGACCCCGGTGTCAGCCCTGATCCACGCGGCGACCATGGTGACCGCGGGCGTGTTCCTGGTCTGCCGGATGTCGCCGCTTTACGAATTTGCGCCCGAAGCCAAGATGTTCATCGTCTATATCGGCGCGACCACGGCTTTCTTTGCTGCGACTGTCGGTCTGGTCCAGAACGACATCAAGCGCGTCATCGCCTATTCGACCTGTTCGCAGCTGGGCTACATGTTCGTGGCAGCAGGCGTCGGCGTCTATTCGGTCGCCATGTTCCACCTGTTCACGCATGCCTTCTTCAAGGCGATGCTGTTCCTGGGCGCGGGTTCGGTGATCCACGCGATGCATCACGAACAGGACATGCGGAACTATGGCGGGCTGCGCAAGAAGATCCCGCTGACCTTCGCGGCGATGATGATCGGCACGCTGGCCATCACGGGCGTGGGCATCCCGCTGACCCATATCGGCTTCGCGGGCTTCCTGTCCAAGGATGCCGTGATCGAGAGCGCCTTCGTCGGCAGCACCTATGCCTTCTGGATGCTGGTGATCGCCGCGCTGATGACCAGCTTCTATTCCTGGCGGCTGATGTTCATGACGTTCTTCGGCACGCCGCGCGGCGATCATCATGCGCATGACCACGCGCATGAGAGCCCGCGCGTGATGACCGCGCCGCTGGTCGTGCTGGCCTTCGGCTCGATCTTCGCAGGCATGATCTGGTACAACAGCTTCTTCGAGGAGGAGGGCGTTGCCGGCTTCTTCGGGATCGAGGCCGCCGTCCACCACGAGGAGGCCGGCCATGCCGAAGGCGCCGCCGTCTCGGGCACCGGCACAGCCCTGGAAGGCAGCGTGGCCGAGGCCCAAGCAGCGGAGCCCGAGGGTGCCGCAACCCATGCCGCCGCAGGCGCGGCCGAGGATCCGGCCGACATCGCCAGCTATACCGTGACACCCGGTGCGATCTACATGCGGCCGGATAACCATGTGATGCATGACGCCCACTATGTCCCCGCCTGGGTCAAGGTGTCGCCGTTCATCGCGATGCTGATCGGGTTCGGTCTGGCTTGGCTGATGTACATCCGCCGTCCCGAACTGCCCGGACAGTTGGCGGCGCAACAGCGGGGCCTGTACCAGTTCCTGCTGAACAAGTGGTACTTCGACCAAGCGTATGACGCGATCTTCGTGCGTCCCGCGCGCTGGATCGGCCGCAAGCTGTGGACGGCCGGTGACGGAGCCGTTATCGACGGCGCCATCAACGGGCTGGCCTTGGGAATCATCCCGCGCCTGACCCGGTTCGCCGGACGGGTGCAGTCGGGCTATCTGTTCCACTACGCTTTCGCGATGGTTCTGGGCATCGTGGGCTTGCTGATCTGGGTGATGATGCGGGGCGCGCACTGACATGACGAACCTTCTTTCCATCATCACCTTCCTGCCGATCGTGGCGGCGGGCATCCTGGCCCTGTTCCTGCGCGGCGACGACGCCGCATCGCAGAAGAACGCCAAGTGGCTGGCCCTGATCGCGACCAGCGCGACCTTCCTTGTGTCGCTGTTCCTGCTGTCGGGCTTCGAGCCTGCGAACACGGGCTTCCAGTTCGTCGAGGATCACGCCTGGATCATGGGCCTGCGCTACAAGATGGGCGTCGACGGGATCTCCGTCCTGTTCATCATGCTGACCACCTTCCTGATGCCGCTGACCATCCTGTCCTGCTGGGACGTCAAGATGCGGGTCAAGGAATACATGATCGCCTTCCTGGTGCTGGAAGGGCTGATGATCGGCGTCTTCGCGGCGCTGGACCTGATCCTGTTCTACCTGTTCTTCGAGGCGGGGCTGATCCCGATGTTCCTGATCATCGGCATCTGGGGCGGCAAGAACCGCATCTATGCCTCGTTCAAGTTCTTCCTCTATACGTTCATCGGCTCCGTGCTGATGCTGGTCGCGATGATCGCGATGGCACGCACTGCGGGCACTACCGACATCGCCCAGCTGCTGGCCTTCGACTTCCCGTCCGAGACGATGGCGATCATGGGCTTCAGCATCGTCGGCGGCATGCAGACGCTGCTGTTCCTGGCCTTCTTCGCCAGCTTCGCGGTCAAGATGCCGATGTGGCCGGTCCACACCTGGCTGCCCGACGCGCACGTGCAGGCGCCGACTGCGGGGTCCGTGGTCCTTGCGGCGGTTCTGCTGAAGATGGGTGGCTACGGCTTCCTGCGCTTCAGCCTGCCGATGTTCCCGGTGGCGTCCGACCTGCTGCAGGGCGTCGTCCTGTGGATGTCCGCCATCGCGATCGTCTATACGTCGCTGGTGGCGCTGGCGCAGTCGGACATGAAGAAGCTGATCGCCTATTCGTCGGTCGCCCACATGGGCTATGTGACCATGGGCATCTTTGCCGCCAACCAGCAGGGTCTGGACGGGGCGATCTTCCAGATGCTGTCGCACGGCTTCATCTCGGGGGCGCTGTTCCTCTGCGTGGGTGTCATCTACGACCGCATGCACACGCGCGAGATCGACGCCTATGGCGGTCTGGTGAACCGGATGCCGGTCTATGCGCTGGTCTTCATGTTCTTCACCATGGCCAACGTGGGCCTGCCCGGCACATCGGGCTTCGTGGGCGAGTTCCTGACCCTGATGGGGACGTTCCATGCCAACACCTGGGTGGCCTTCGTCGCGGCGACCGGCGTGATCCTGTCGGCGGCCTATGCGCTGTGGCTTTACCGCCGCGTCACCATGGGCGCGCTGATCAAGGAAAGCCTGCGCACGATCACCGACATGACCCCGCGCGAACGCTGGATCTTTGCGCCGCTGATCGCCATGACCCTGATCCTGGGCGTCTATCCGCGCCTGGTCACCGACATCACCGGCCCCTCGGTCCAGGCGCTGCTGGTGAATTACAACGACGCGCTGCCTGCTGATGCGGCGACGGGCGACCTGGCCTCGGCCACCGCCAGCCATTGAGGAACGCACGATGACCGGTTTGGATATCTCCACCATTCTGCCCGAGCTGCTGCTGGCGATCTATGCGCTGGCCGCGCTGCTGGCGGGGGCCTATCTGGGCAAGGACCGGATCGCACGGCAGATCCTGTGGGCCAGCGTGGCGGCGCTTCTGGCGGCGGCGATGGTGGTGGGCATGGCTGACCGCCCGCAGCAGAGCGCGTTCTTCGGGATGTTCATGGACGACGCCTTCGGTCGTTTCGCCAAGGTCACGATCCTGCTGTCCGGCGCCGCCGTCCTGGCGATGAGCGCCGAGTACATGGAACGGCATCGCCTGATGCGGTTTGAATACCCCATCCTGATCGTGCTGGCGACTGTCGGCATGATGGTGATGGTGTCGGCCGGCGACCTGCTGTCATTGTACATGGGCCTGGAGCTGCAGTCGCTGGCGCTGTACGTCGTCGCCGCGATGCGCCGCGAAAGCGTCAAGTCGTCCGAGGCCGGGTTGAAGTATTTCGTGCTGGGTGCGCTCAGCTCTGGCCTGCTGCTCTATGGTGCGTCGCTGGTCTACGGCTTTGCCGGCACCACGCAATTCGCCGGCATCATGCAGGCCGTTCAGGCGGGAAGCCTGCCCCTGGGCCTGCTGTTCGGTCTGGTGTTCCTGCTGGTCGGCCTGGCCTTCAAGGTGTCCGCCGTGCCGTTCCACATGTGGACGCCCGACGTCTACGAAGGCTCGCCCTCGCCGGTGACCGCGTTCCTGGCCACTGCGCCCAAGGTCGCGGCGATGGCGCTGATCGCGCGGCTGATGTTCGACGCCTTCGGGAACGTGCCGGCCGATTGGGGTCAGATCATCGCGGTGCTGGCGCTGCTGTCGATGTTCTTGGGCTCGATCGCGGGCATCGGTCAGCGCAACATCAAGCGTCTGATGGCCTATTCCTCGATCGCGCATATGGGCTTTGCGCTGGTCGGCCTGGCTGCGGGCACTGCCTATGGGGTGCAGGCCATGCTGATCTACATGGCCATCTATGCGGTCATGAACGTGGGCAGCTTTGCCTTCATTCTGTCGCTGGAACGCGACGGCCGCCCGATCACCGACCTGGAGAGCCTGAACCGCTTTGCCAGCGCCGAGCCGCTGAAGGCGATGGCGGTCCTGCTGCTGATGTTCAGCCTTGCGGGCGTGCCGCCGCTGGTCGGTTTCTGGGCCAAGTACGGCGTGCTGTCGGCAGCGGTCGATGGCGGCATGGCATGGCTGGCGGTCGCCGGCGTGATCGCATCGGTCATCGGCGCGTTCTACTACCTGCGCATCGTGTACTACATGTACTTCGGCGCCGAGACCGAGGGCGTGACCAGCCGCATGGGCAGCGTGCAGTACGCCGCCCTGCTGGTGCCGGCCTTCGCGCTGCTGCTGGGTTCGATCACCCTGCTGGGCATCGACGATGCCGCGGCGCTGGCCGCGCAGTCGCTGGTCGGTGAAGCCACGGTTGCGGGTGAATAACCCGCCCGCCACATGGCCCCAGGGCGTGGCACGCCATGTCCTGGACCGTGTGGACAGCACCAACGCCGAAGCCTTCAGGCTGGCCCCGACGCTTGGCGGGCCGGCTTGGATTATGGCGCGCGAACAGCAGGCCGGCCGTGGCCGCCGCGGCCGCGCCTGGACGGATCCGCCCGGAAACTTTGCCGCGACGCTGGTCCTGCGGCCGCAGGGGGCTGCGGCTGATGCTGCACGGTTGTCCTTCGTCGCGGCGCTGGCCGTGCATGACGCGCTGCGCGATCTGTGCGGTCCGGCGCTGAACCTGTCCCTGAAATGGCCCAACGACGTCCTGCTGAACGGCGGCAAGCTGTCCGGCATCTTGCTGGAGAGCAGCGGGGCAGGGGGACAGGTCGCGGTCCTGGCGATCGGCATCGGCGTCAATCTGGCGGAGGCCCCGGAGCCGTCCGAGGTCGAGGCCGGCGCGCTGCGTCCGGTCAGCCTGGCCGGAGAGACCGGCCTGACCATGACGCCCGACGATCTGCTGGACGCGCTGGCCGTCCGTTTCGACGAAGGCATGCGGCAGATGGCGGCCTATG
The DNA here is from genome assembly GCF_006239215.1 of Paracoccus haeundaensis. Taxonomy (NCBI): domain Bacteria; kingdom Pseudomonadati; phylum Pseudomonadota; class Alphaproteobacteria; order Rhodobacterales; family Paracoccaceae; genus Paracoccus; species Paracoccus haeundaensis. The sequence continues at coordinate 116,353 of NZ_VDDC01000012.1, read as the reverse complement.
GCTTTGCGCCGATCCGTGCGGCCTGGCTGGCCCGCGCCGCAAGGCTGGGAGAGACGATCACCGCCCGCACCGGCACCGCCGAGATCACCGGGCGCTTCGACGGTGTCGACGAAACCGGCGCCCTGATCCTGACGGGTCCGCGCGGACGCCAGGCGATTTCCGCCGCAGACATCCATTTCGGGGGCTAGATCCATGCTGCTGTGCATCGATACCGGCAACACGAACACTGTCTTCTCGATCTGGGACGGGACGCGGTTCCTGTCCCACTGGCGGATCCGCACGGATCATCGGCGGACGGCGGACGAATACTATGTCTGGCTGTCCACGCTGATCGCGGTGCAGCGGTTCGAGTTGCAGATCGACGCCTGCATCATCAGCGCCACGGCGCCGCGGGTGGTCTTCAATCTGCGGGTGCTGTGCAACCGCTATTTCGACACGCGGCCCCTGGTGGTGGGCAAGCCCGACTGCCTGCTGCCGGTGCCGCCGCGGGTCGATGCGGGGACGACCGTGGGGCCCGACCGGCTGGTGAACACGGTCGGCGCCTATGACCGGCACGGCCCGGACCTGATCGTGGTCGATTTCGGCACGGCCACCACATTCGACGTGGTCGACATCGACGGCGCCTATATCGGGGGCGTCATCGCGCCGGGTGTGAACCTGTCGCTGGAGGCGCTGCACATGGGGGCGGCGTCCCTGCCGCATGTCGATGTGACGATGCCGGCGACGGTGATCGGCACGAATACGGTTGCATGTATCCAGTCAGGCGTGTTCTGGGGATATGTGGGGCTGGTCGACGGTATCGTGGACAAGATCCGCGCCGAGCGCGACCGACCCATGAAAGTGATAGCCACTGGCGGGCTTGCGCCATTGTTCGATCAGGGGTTCGACCTGTTCGATGCGATTGAAGACGATTTGACGATGCACGGGCTTCGGCTCATTCACGACTTTAACAAGGAGATGGGAAATGGCTGAACGCCTGATCTATCTGCCGCTCGGCGGAGCGGGCGAAATTGGCATGAACGCCTATGTCTATGGATACGGCCTGCCCGGCAAGGAGCGGCTGATCCTGGTGGACCTGGGCGTCACCTTCGGCGACATGGAGGGCAGCCCGGGGATCGACCTGATCATGCCCGACCTGACCTGGCTGGAGAAGAACCGCCACCGGCTGGAGGCGATCTTCGTCACCCACGGCCACGAGGACCATATCGGTGCCATCGCGCATCTGTGGAAGCGGCTGGACGTGCCGATCTATGCACGCCGCTTCACCGGGACGCTGGTGCGCCTGAAGATGGAGGAGCACGGCCTGCCGACCGAGGTGGTCAACATCACCGAAGCGCGCCCTGCCGTGACCAATGTAGGCCCCTTCGGGGTGCAGTTCGTGCCGATCAGCCACTCGATCCCGGAAAGCAGCGCGCTGATCATTGACACGCCTGCGGGTCGCGTCGTGCATACGGGCGACTTCAAGATGGACGTGACCCCGGTCGTGGGCGACGCCTTCGACCCGGTCGGCCTGTCGCAGATCGCCGCCGAGGGCAAGGGCGTCAAGGTCCTGGCCTGTGACAGCACGAACATCTTTTCGACCCATCCCGGTCGGTCCGAGGCGGTTCTGGCGACCCCGATCCTGGAATGGGTCATGGCGCAGCCGAACCTGGTCGTGGCCACCACCTTTGCCAGCAATATCGCCCGTCTGAAGACGCTGGCCGATGCGGCGCGCGCTTCGGGGCGCAAGGTATGCCTGTTGGGCCGCGCGATGCGGCGCATGGTCAGCGTGGGCTTCGACAGTGGCATCCTGAAGGATTTCCCCGAGACGATCGGGCCCGAGGAGGCCGCCAAGCTGCCGCGCAACAAGGTCCTGCTGCTGGTCACCGGCAGCCAGGGAGAACGTCGCGCCGCCAGCGCGCAGCTGTCGCGCGGCCGCTATCTGGGCCTGTCCCTGAAGGAAGGCGACAGCTTCCTCTTCAGCTCCAAGACCATTCCCGGCAACGAGAAGTCGGTCGGCCGCATCATGAATGCGCTGAGCGAGGCCGGAGTCGAGGTCTGGGACGCCGATGACGGGCTCTACCACGTCTCGGGTCACGCGAACCGGCCCGACATCGAGGCGATGCACGACCTGCTGCGGCCCAAGGTCGTGATCCCCATGCATGGCGAGCACCTGCACCTGCGCGAGCATGTGATGCTGGCCCGTGCCAAGGGCATGACCGCCGAGATCGTGACCAACGGCACGATGCTGGACCTGACGGGCGATCGCCCCAAGGTCTGCGATCAGGTCGAAACGGGGCGCCTTTATCTGGATGGTAACCTGCTGATCGGCGCGATGGACGGGGTCGTGCGCGACCGCATCCGCATGGCGCTGAACGGGCACGCGATGGTCAGTGTGATCGTGGACGAGGACGACAATGTCCTGCCCGATGCCTGGGTCGAACTGATGGGCCTGTCCGAGCGGACCCGTTCGGGCGGCGAGCTGGCGCGCCAGATCGAGGCCGAGCTGTCCGAGTTCCTAGAGCGTGCCGATGCACGCACCGTGCGCGACGACGGCAAGATGGACGAGGCGATTCGCAAGATCACCCGCCAGGTCGCGATGGAGGAGATCGGCAAGAAGCCCGAGGTCACCGTCAGCATCAGCCGCCTGATGGCCGACTGACCGGAACCAGGCTTGCGTCCCGCGACGGGCCGGGGGGCCAGCCCCCCGGACCCCCCGATGTCCCACGGAGCGGAGGCGAAGGCTCGATTATCCCGCAGGGGGTCCGGGGGGTGCGAAGCCCCCCGGCCACCGCGGGACGCAAAGGCGCACAGGGGGCTTGAAACCGCGCCGCGCTTGCGGCAATGCCCGGCGTCATGAGCGACACATCCGAATCCGGCTTTGATCCGAACCCGCCCCGCCGCAACTTCTATGGACGGCGGCACGGCAAGACCCTGCGGCAGAGCCAGAAGGGTTATCTGTCCGAGGATTTGGGCGAGCTGCGGCCCTGCGGCATCACCCTGCAGGACAACCCGGAACGCACCCCGGTCGACCCTGCCGCGATCTTCGGCAACGACCGCCCCGTCTGGCTTGAGGTGGGCTTTGGCGGTGGCGAGCACATGGTCCACATGGCCGCCACCTATCCCGACATCAACATCATCGGATGCGAGCCGTTCATCAACGGCGTCGCGATGCTGCTGGGAAAGATCCGGGCGGCGGGCGTGACGAATGTCAGCGTTCACCCGGGCGATGCGCGCGACCTGATGGATGTGCTGCCCGATGCCAGCGTCGAGCGCGCCTTCTTGATGTATCCCGATCCCTGGCCCAAGGCGCGCCACCATCGGCGGCGGTTCGTGACGCCCGAACACCTGCGCCCCCTGGCCCGCGTGATGCGCCCCGGCGGGATCTTTCGCGTCGCCAGCGACATCCCGGACTATATCCGTCAGACCCGCGAGGAGGTGCCGCCGGCCGGGTTCGAGACGCTCGACGACACCGCTGTCGCATGGGACGACTGGATCAGCACCCGTTACGAGCAGAAGGCCCTGCGCGAGGGGCGTCCGCCCCATTACGTGACCTTTCGCCGTCTGTAGGGAAAGGCCCGCCGAAGCGGGCCTTTTTCATTCCACGGTGACGGATTTTGCCAGGTTGCGGGGTTGATCGACATCGGTGCCCTTGGCGACCGCCGTGTGATAGGCAAGGTACTGCATCGGCACGGCATAGAGGATCGGCTGGAACACTCCGCCGCCGGTGGGCAGGGCCAGGCTGGCCGTGATGCCGTCGCCCGCCGCCGCAATCCCCGCCGCGTCCGAAATCAGCAGCACCTGACCGTGACGGGCCATCACCTCCTGCATGTTCGAGATGGTCTTGTCGAACAGCGCGTCATGCGGCGCCAGCACCACCACCGGCACGTCGCCGTCGATCAGCGCGATGGGGCCGTGCTTTAGCTCTCCGGAGGCATAGCCCTCGGCGTGGATATAGCTTAGCTCCTTGAGCTTGAGCGCGCCTTCCAGCGCGACGGGGTACAATGCACCCCGTCCCAGGTAGAGGACGTCGCGGGCCTGCGCCAGCCAGTCGGCCTGCATCCGGCAGTCGTCCGACAGGGCCAGCGCCTGCGCCAGCAGCGCGGGGATGGCGCGCAGGTCGCGCAGATGGGCCGTTAGGGCGGCATCGTCGAGCCGACCACGGTCATGCGCCGCCTTCAGCGCCAGCACGGCCAGCACGGCCAGCTGGCAGGTGAAGGCCTTGGACGACGCCACGCTGACCTCGATCCCCGCCAGGGTCGGCAGCGCCATGTCGGCGTCGCGCGCGATGGCCGACGTGCCTACGTTCACCAGCCCCACGGTCCGCGCCACCTTACCGCGGGCATAATGCAGGGCGGCTAGGGTGTCCGCCGTCTCTCCGGACTGGCTGACGGCGATGAACAGGCTGCGATCCGACAAGGGCGGTTCGCGATAGCGGAATTCGGAGGCGACATCGATGTCACAGGGCAGGCCCGCCAGCTGTTCGAACCAGTATTTCGCCACATGCCCCGCCAGATGCGCGGTGCCGCAGCCGACCAGGGTCACCCGGTCCAAGCCCGCGAAATCCAGGCCGTCCGGCAGGACGATGCGGTCGCCCTTGACGTAATGGTTCAGCACGTCGCCTATCACCACCGGCTGTTCAGCGATTTCCTTGGCCATGAAGTGACGGTGCCCGGCACGGTCGATGACGGTCGCGCCGACATCGATGCGGGCGGTGGCGCGGTGGACCTGGTGGCCCTCCGCGTCCCAGATCTGCACGCCCGCGCGCGTCAGAACGGCGTGGTCGCCATCCTCCAGATAGGTGATGCGGTCCGTGAAGGGCGCCAACGCCACCGCGTCCGAACCAAGATACATCTCTTTGTCGCCATGGCCCACGGCCAGCGGGCTGCCCTTGCGGGCCGCGATCAGCAGGTCGGGCTGATCCTGGAACAGGAAGGCCAGCGCAAAGGCCCCCTGCAGGCGGGCCAGCGTGGCACGGGCGGCCTCCACCGGCGATAGGCCCTGATCCAGGTGATGCGCGGTCAGCAGCGCGACGGTTTCGGTGTCCGTCTGCGATTCGGGCATGATGCCCCGATCGGCCAGTTCGGCGCGCAGTTCGCGGAAATTCTCGATGATGCCATTATGGACGACGGCGACGGGGCCGGACTGATGGGGATGGGCGTTGACCTCGGTCGCGCCGCCATGGGTGGCCCATCGCGTGTGTCCGATACCCGCATGCCCCGTCAGCGGCCGATGGACCAGCAGGTCCGACAGGTTGACCAGCTTGCCCACCGCGCGCCGGCGCGACAGCTGTCCGGTCGCGTCCACGGTCGCCACGCCGGCGCTGTCATAGCCGCGGTATTCCAGCCGCTTCAGCGCATCGACCAGCTGCGGGGAAACCTCGTGGTTGCCCAGGATTCCGATGATGCCGCACATCAGCGCGCCTCCTTCTTCAGCCGCAGCGCCGCCATCAGGCGGGTCGCCAGGCCCGGTTTCGTGACCTGGCGGGCCCGGCCGATGGCCAGGGCGCCGTCCGGGATGTCCTCGGTGATGGTGCTGCCCGATCCGGTCATGGCGTCCGCGCCGACATGGACGGGGGCCACCAGCATCGTGTCGCTGCCGATGAAGGCGCGCGGGCCGATCGTGGTCCGATGCTTGGAGACGCCGTCGTAATTGCAGGTGATGGTACCAGCGCCGATATTCGTGTGCTCGCCCACATGGGCGTCGCCCAGATAGGTCAGGTGGCCGACCTTGACGCCCTCGTCCAGGACGGCGTTCTTGATCTCGACGAAGTTGCCGACATGGACATCCGTGCCCAGTTCGGCGCCGGGGCGCAGACGGGCAAAGGGTCCGACGGTGGCCCCTTCACTGACATGGCAACCCTCCAGATGGCAAAAGGGCAGGATCTCGGCGCCCGATTCCACCGTCACGCCGGGGCCGAAGACGACGTTCGGCCCGATCACCGCGTCGCGCCCGATGACCGTGTCCAGCGCCAAAAAGATGCTGCCCGGATCGGTCAGGGTCACCCCATCCTCCATCAGGGCCGCACGGGCACGGGCCTGGAAGGCGGCCTCGGCTGCGGCCAGTTCGGCGCGGGTGTTGATGCCAAGCGTCTCGGCCTCGTCGCAGATCACGACGTCGGCGCGGCGCCCCTCGGCGCGGGCCAGGGCCACCAGGTCGGTCAGATAGTACTCGCCCGCGGCATTGTCGTTGCCCAGTCCCACGATCAGGCGGCGCAACAGATCGGCCTGCAGCGCCATGACGCCGGAATTGCACAGCACGATCTCGCGGGTCGCAGCGTCGGCGTCCTTGTACTCGACGATACGCTCCAGCCCGCGGTCGGTGACGACCAGCCGCCCATAGCGGCCGGGATCGTCCGCCTCGAAGCCCAGGACGACCAGATCGGCGGGGTGGGCTGCCAGTTCGTCCAGCGTGTCCTGGGCGATGAAGGGGGTGTCGCCATAAAGGATGATCACCCGCCCCTCAAAACCTTCCAGGCTGGGCAGGGCCTGGCGCACGGCGTGCCCGGTGCCCAACTGTTCGGCCTGCAGCACGGTCTCGGCCTCGGGGTCCAGCTTGGCCACCGCCCGGGCGACGGCGTCCGCGCCGTGGCCCGTCACGACCACGATCTGTTCCGGCTGCAGGTTGCGCGCCGCGCGCAGCGCATGCCCGACCAGCGGCACCCCGCCAAGACGGTGCAGGACCTTGGGCAGGTCCGATTGCATCCGGCTGCCCTGTCCCGCCGCCAGAACCACGACCGCCAATCCAGCTTCCGACATCACCGCCCCCATCGCCTGTTTGCTTTTTCGTCACGGCGTTCTAATCGGGGCGGGACGCGCTGGAAAGGCCCGGCGCGGTCACCTTTGTTTTCCGAACATTTCCACGGGGGATGGCGCATGGCGGGTACGGTGGTCTTCGATCTGGACGGAACGCTGGCGGATACGTCAGGCGATCTGGTCGCGGCGGCGAATGCGTGCTTTCGCGCGCGGGGCCTGGGCGACCTGCTGGACCCGGTCGCGGATGCGCTGATCGCGTTTCATGGCGGACGGGCGATGCTACGGGCGGGCTATGGCCGGATGTCGGATGATACGCTGCTGCCGCCTGGTGCCGAGGATGAGGATTTCGACAGCCTGCTGTCCCATTACGGCGCGGCGATCGCCGTGCACACGCAGCTGTATCCGGGGGTCGAGGCGGCGCTGGACCGTCTGGCCGCCGACGGGCACCGCCTGGCCGTCTGCACCAACAAGCCAGAGGGCCTGGCCGAGACGCTGCTGCGCGAACTAGGCATCCGCGACCGGTTCGGCGCCATGATCGGCGCAGACACGCTGCCGGTGCGCAAGCCCGACCCGCGCCCCTATCAGGCCGCCGTCGAGGGCGCGGGCGGCACCGTCGCGCGGTCGTTCCTGGTGGGCGATACCGAGACCGACCGCAAGACGGCCGCGGCTGCCGGGGTGCGCGTCGCACTGGTCAGCTTCGGTCCCGAGGGCGAGGCGATCTCTCGCCTGGCGCCCGAGGTTCTGCTGGCGCATTTCGACCAGCTGCCCGCCATCGCCCGCGACTGGCTGGGCTGAGGGCCTATTCGGCCTCGTCGGCGGACTTGGCGTTCAGCTGGCCATAGTTCTGGGCGCCGATCGTCTCGAACAGGTGGATCTGCGTCTCCAGGAAGTCGATATGGCCTTCCTCGTCCTGGATCAGCTCCTCGAACAGCATCTTGCTGGGATAGTCGCCGACGGCGTCGCAATGGTCGCGCGCCTCGATGTACAGCGTGCGCGCGTCATGTTCCGCGGCCAGATCGCTGTCCAGCGTCTCGCGCAGGTTCTGTCCGATTCGCAGCGGGTCCAGCCGCTGCAGGTTGGGATGACCCTCCAGAAAGATGATCCGCTGGATCAGCTTGTCGGCGTGGTTCATCTCCTCGATGGATTCGGCGCGCGACTTGGCGGCGATCTTGCCGAAGCCCCAATCCTCCTGCAGACGATAATGCAGCCAGTACTGACTGACCGCCGTCAGCTCAGAGCGCAGTGCGGCGTTGAGATACTCGATGACCTTGGCGTCGCCCTTCATGGGTGGCATCCTTCTTGCTGTCGGTTCTGGCCCGCAAAATCGGCGGTGCGACGCCCAGCTTATCGCACGCGCGCATGGTGTCCAGAAACAGCGGCATGCAGCCCCCGCAATCGGCGCGCTTGCCCAGGGCGTGATAGATCTTGCCCGGCGTGATGATGGTCTGTGCATCCGCCGCGCGCATCCAGTCGATGGCAGCGCCGATGTCGTGATCCGAGATCATGGCGCAGTGGCAGACGATCATGGCGGGCTCCTGTCGGGCGGAGACTTACCAATTCTGTCGGGCTTGTAAAGTCCGACGTTTTCGCTTTGGCATCACGGCTGCTTGACGCGGGCGCGGGCGGGCCGCAAAACCCCGTGCCATGAAGCTGTCCGATTTCGATTTCGACCTGCCCGCCGACCTGATCGCCACGCGGCCCGCCAAGCCGCGCAGTTCCGCACGCCTGCTGCTGGCGGAAGGCGGGGCCATTGCCGATCGCCATGTGGGCGATCTGCCGCAGATCCTGCGCCCCGGCGACCTGCTGGTGCTGAACGACACCAAAGTCATTCCCGCCCGCCTGACCGGCACCCGCGCCCGCCAGACCCCGCAGGGCGAGGCCGTGGCGCGGATCGAGGTCACGCTGCTGGAACCCGCGGCCGAGGGCTGGCAGGCGCTGGCCAAGCCGCTGCGCAAGCTGCGCGTGGGCGAGGTGATCCGGTTCGGCGACGCCCTGTCCGCCAGCGTGGCCGAGATGACCGCGACCGGCCTGCGCCTGGTCTTCGACGCCACGGGTGATGCGTTCGACGCGGCGCTGCAGCAGGTGGGGGCGATGCCCTTGCCGCCCTATATCGCGGCGCTGCGGGCGCCGGACGACCAGGACCGCGACGACTATCAGACGGTCTGGGCCGCGCGGCAGGGCGCGGTCGCGGCCCCCACGGCCAGCCTGCATTTCGACGCCCCCCTGCTGGAGACGCTGGCGGCGCAGGGCGTCCAGTTCGTGCATGTGACCCTGCACGTGGGGGCGGGGACGTTCCTTCCGGTCAAGGTCGACGACGTCACCACCCACCGGATGCACGCCGAATGGGGAGAGGTGTCCCCCGAGGCCGCCGAGGCGATCAACCGCGCCAAGGCCGAGGGCCGCCGGGTGATCCCGGTGGGCACCACCGCCCTGCGCCTGATCGAATCGGCCGCCCCCCAGGTCGGGCGGATCGCGCCGTTCCGGGGCACGACCGACATCTTCATCTATCCCGGTTATCAATTCCGGGTGACCGACGGGCTGATGACGAACTTTCACCTGCCCAAATCCACGCTGCTGATGCTGGTTTCGGCCCTGATGGGGTCCGAGAAAATCCGGGAAATCTATGGACATGCGGTCGAACGGGGCTATCGTTTCTTCAGCTATGGCGACGCGTCGCTGCTGATCCCCTGAGGTCGGTTTCCTGCTGGCATCGGGGCCCCGTCGGGCATAGGTCGGGCATTCCGCCCCCACGCCCCTGAACAAGACGAGACCCGCGATGATTTCGGTGTTGCGCACCACATGGCCGCTGCTGCTTGGCATCCTTCTGCTGATGGTCGGCAACGGCATGCAGGGCACCCTACTGGGCATCCGCGGCGGGATCGAGGGCATTCCGACCTTCCAGATGTCCATCGTCATGGCCAGCTATTACGGCGGGTTCCTACTGGGCAGCCTGACCGTGCCGGACCTGATCAAGAACGTCGGCCATGTCCGCGTCTTTGCCGCCCTGGGGTCGCTGATCAGCGCCGTGCTGGTCCTGTTCGCGGTCGAGCCGCACTGGATCAGCTGGACGGTCCTGCGGTTCCTGATCGGGTTCTGCTTCTGCGGGGTCTATGTCACGGCGGAAAGCTGGCTGAACGCCGGCTCGACGAACGAGAACCGCGGCCAGGCGCTGTCGCTCTACATGATCGTGCAGTTGCTGGGCATCGTGATCGCACAGGCCCTGCTGAACGTCAGCAGCCCGGCGGGCTATCTGTTGTTCATCATCCCGTCCGTGCTGGTGTCGCTGGCCTTCACGCCGATCCTGCTGTCGGCCCAGCCCGCGCCGCAGTTCCAGACGATCAAGCGGATGTCCTTTGCAAAGCTGTACAAGGCATCGCCGCTGGGCTGCGTGGGGATCTTCCTGATCGGGGGCGTGTTCTCGGTCCTGTCGGGCATGTCGTCGGTCTGGGGCGCCCAGATCGGGCTGTCGGTGGCGCAGATCAGCCTGTTCGTGGCCGCGATCTATGCAGGGGGGCTGGTCCTGCAATATCCGATCGGCTGGATTTCGGACCGCTATGACCGGCGCAAGCTGGTCCTGGGCATGTCGGCCATCGGCGGGCTGTGCGGTCTGGTGACCGTCGCGGCGCAGCCGGGAACCCTTGGCCTGGTCATCGCTGGGGCGATCATGGGCGGGGTCGCGAACCCGGTCTATGCGCTGCTCTTGGCCTATACCAACGACTATCTGGATCAGTCCGACATGGCGTCGGCATCGGCGGGCCTTCTGTTCATCTATGGCATCGGCAGCATGGGCGGGCCGATCATCACCGGCTGGATGATGGGGATCATCGGGCCCGACGGGTACTGGGTCTACATGGGCGTCCTGCTGGCGCTGCTGACGGCCTATGCGGGATGGCGCACCACGCAGCGTCGTGCCCTGACCCCGGACGAACAGGGCAGCTTTGCGGTCATCACGCCCAACGCGACCCCCCTGGCGGTCGATGCGGTGCTGGAGGAGGCGCAGTCGGACGACCCGTCGCCCCAGCCTGCGACCTGACCGCCCGCTTGCCGCCTTGGGGCAAATGGTTTAACGCTGAACTATAATTCATCAGCGGGGGACCCGATGGCCCAGAATTTCGACTTGGTGGTGATCGGCGCAGGGCCGGGCGGCTATGTGGCCGCGATCCGGGGCGCGCAGCTGGGCCTGAAGGTGGCCTGCATCGAACGCGAGCATCTGGGCGGCATCTGCCTGAACTGGGGCTGCATCCCGACCAAGGCCATGCTGCGCTCTGCAGAGGTCTATCACCTGATGCACCGGGCCAAGGAATTCGGGCTGAAGGCCGAGGGGCTGGGCTATGACCTGGACGCGGTCGTGAAGCGGTCGCGCGGCGTTGCCAAGCAGCTGTCCGGCGGCATCGGCCACCTGTTCAAGAAGAACAAGGTGACGGTGATCATGGGCGAGGCCAAGCTGGCCGGCAAGGGGAAGGTCACCGTCAAGACCGATAAGGGCACCGAGGAGGTGACCGCGAAATCCATCGTGCTGGCCACCGGCGCGCGGGCGCGCGAGCTGCCGGGGCTGGAGCCGGACGGCAAGCTGGTCTGGAACTACAAGCACGCGCTGGTCCCGCCGCATATGCCGAAGAAGCTGCTGGTCATCGGGTCGGGCGCCATCGGCATCGAATTCGCCAGCTTCTTCAACACGTTGGGCGCCAAGACGACCGTGGTCGAGGTCATGGACCGCGTCCTGCCCGTCGAGGATGCCGAGATCAGCGCCTTTGCCAAGAAGCAATTCGTCAAGCAGGGCATGACGATCATGGAAAAGGCCGCGGTCAAGAAGCTGGACCGCAAGGGCTCGACCGTCACCGCCCATATCGAGGTCGGCGGCAAGGTCGAGACGCAGGAGTTCGACACGGTGATTTCCGCCGTGGGCATCGTCGGCAACACCGAGGGACTGGGCCTGGAGGAGGCCGGGATCAAGGTCGATCGCACCCATGTCATCACCGACGAATACTGCCGCACCGGGGTCGAGGGCGTCTATGCCATCGGCGATCTGGCCGGCGCGCCCTGGCTGGCGCACAAGGCCAGCCATGAGGGCGTGATGGTGGCCGAGCTGATCGCGGGCAAGCACCCCCATGCGATCAAGCCGGGCAGCATCGCGGGCTGCACCTATTGCCACCCCCAGGTCGCCTCGGTCGGCCTGACCGAGGCCAAGGCCAAGGAGCAGGGGCTGGACATCAAGGTCGGCCGCTTCCCCTTCGTCGGCAACGGCAAGGCCATCGCGCTTGGGGAACCGGAAGGCATGATCAAGACTATCTTCGACGCCAAGACGGGCGAGCTTCTGGGGGCGCACATGGTCGGCGCCGAGGTGACCGAACTGATCCAGGGCTATGTCATCGGGCGCCAGCTTGAGACGACCGAACAGGACCTGATGGAGACGGTCTTCCCGCATCCTACCTTGTCCGAGATGATGCACGAATCCGTGCTGGACGCATACGGGCGGGCCATCCACTTCTGATCGCGGCTGGAACACGGGAACGAAGGGGGGCGGTTTTGCCCCCCTTTTTTTTCGTTAGTCGGCCGGTGTCAGCGTGGTGATGCCCGCGGCCGCGGCACGGGCCAGGTCGGGGTCCAGCGACATGCCGATGTATTCGCCTCGCCGCCACAGGCCTGCCAGGTCGTCGTAATGGCGCGACAGCGGATGACCCGACTGTCCGGTCGAGGTGATGAACACCGAACTGTCCGGGTCCGCCAGGTCGATCACGCTGCGATAGCCGGCCCCGCCGATCGCCTGATAGGGGTCGTCGCCGGTGCCGATCATGCCGGTGCGGGCCACGGTGAACTCTCCGCCCGAGATCGACTGGGTGATGTTCATGATCCAGCCAAGCGCGGGCAGCGCGCCCAGGCCCGGATGCACGTGACGCGCCTGATGCGCGTCGCCCCACCGCCAGCTGGTCACGTCGGGACCGTATTCGGCGGTCAGGTCCAGTATGGCGCGGTCCAGCGACTGGCGGGCAATGGTCGCGCAATCCTCGGTCGCGGCGCTTTGGACCACGTCGCACCAGGCGGCGGCGCCGTCGCGATCGCGGAACACCGCGTCGATGAAATGCGGCTGAAGGCGGATCAGGTCGTCGGCCAGCGGCCCCAGCTCGTCCCGAACCAGGCGGTCCTGCAGCGCGCCCATCCAGGCGGCATAGATCAGGGGTTCAGGCAGGTGCTCGTTCATGGCGCCGTCCCATTCGGCCAGCAGGGTCAGGGCGTCCTGACGTTGGCGTTCCGGAGTGCCGGGCGCCGCCGGATCGCCGGTGAACCACAGGTTCGCCCCCACCAGCGGCAGCAGGGCGCGGGCCGCAGGGCTGACGACGTCCAGCTGTGCGGCGATGAAGCTGTCGCGGGAATGCACCTCGCGCCCGCCCAGCAGCCCGGACAGCCGGTCATGGCGCAGCCCGTCGGCCTCCGGCTCCTCCGTCGCGAGGGCAAGCCCGTCCTGCGGGCGACGCGCCTGGGTCGCCAGCGACACGGTGCCCTGCCATGCGGTTTCGGTCAGCCAGCCGGGCGAGGGCAACGCGCCCTTGGTCGGATGGTCGTCGGCCCGCTGGGGTGCCGCGCCTGCGGCCAGCCGGGTGACGATCTCTCCCTGCGCCAGGGTTACGTCCAGCGCCGGGGCGACCACGTCGGCCAGGGCGCGGGTCGCCTGATCGGCGTCGCCGGCCCGCATCAGCGCCATCAGCGCGGACATCGTGCGGTCGCGCTGCGACAGCCCCGTCCAGCGCAGCGATGGGACATGCCCGATGGGCGTCACGTCGCGCAGACCCGGGTCCAAGCCGGGAACGACGGGACCGTTCTGCGTCTCCCGCAGGGTGATGGTCTGGGGGGGCGCGTCCAGAACGCGGATCACCTCGGTCCGGGTCTGGAACTCCGTCCAGCCCTGCGTGCCGCGATAGCGGTCGGTGTTGCCGGGCTGGACCTCCTCGATGGCGATGTCGGCCACGTCCAGGTCCAGCGGCGTCAGCGCCCAGGACAGCGTCGGATTGCGCCCCGACAGGACCAGCGGCATGCCTGGCACCGTGGCCCCGATCACCCCGCCGCCTTTTAGCTCCAACCGTGCCAAATAGTACAGCGACGGCACCGTCAGCCCGGCATGCAGGTCGTTGGCCAGCAGCGCGGCCCCCGCGGCCGTCCGCTGTGCCTCGGCGCCGAAGGCGTTGCCGCCAAGCGCCTGTTCGGGGCGCAGGAAGCCAAGCGGGTCATAATCCGCCTGCGGGTCCAGGCGCCGTTCGGGCGCACCAAGGCGCGCACCGGGAAATAGCCCCGCATAGTCGGGCAGGGCGGCAGGTATGCCGGCCCGGTCGACGATCTGCATGCCGCGTTCGGGCCAGGCCAGGGCCAGCCGGGCGCGCAGGATCTCCTCTCCCGCGGAATCGGTTCCGGCCGCCGCCATCAGCTTCAGGATCGCCAGCGAATCGGCGGGCTGCCAGAAGGTGATGACATCCGGGAACAGGAAGAATTCGGGCGCGCCGCGCCCCATCGCACCGTCGTTGACGATGCGGATCCACTGGTTCACCCCGTCGGCATAGGCCTGCAGCGCCGCAAGCGTGTCATCGTCCTGCACCTCCAGCGAAGCCTGGGCCGCGCGCTGCAGGCCCAGCCTGCGGATCAGGTCGTCGGCGGGCAGGGCGCGAGGGCCATGGACCTCGGCCAGCCGGCCCTGCGCCGCGCGGCGCAGCAGAGTCATCTGGAACAGCCGGTCCTGCGCATGGGCCAGGCCCAGGGCAAAGAACACGTCCGCGTCGGTCTTGCCGAAGATGTGCGGCACATTCTCGGTCGAGCGCACGATCTCGACCGGGGCGGTGATGCCCGTCACCGGATAGCTGGCGGTATAGTCGGGCAGGGACCGCACGGCGAAATACCAGACCAGCACGGCGGACAGGACCGCCAGGACGATCAGCGCGATGGTCAGCCGCAGAAGCCAGCGAAACAAGGTCAGCATGTGCGGGCAGGTCCTTGGCCGGGGGCGCGGCACGGGTTGACCCTGCGGCGCATGGATGGTGGTGTGTTGCATAGGACAGGCGCGCGGGCATTTCAACGCACCCCCGCGCGACGGGCAGCGACCCGAGGGAGATTTGCATGGCCAAGACGGCGTTTCTGGGACTGGGCGTGATGGGCTTTCCGATGGCCGGGCATCTGGCCGCAGCGGGACATCAGGTGACGGTGTTCAACCGCAGCCCGGCCAAGGCCGAGGCCTGGGTCGGCCGGCACGGCGGCGCCTCTGCGGCGACCCCGCGCGAGGCGGCGCAGGGCGCGGATCTGGTGATGTGCTGCGTAGGCAATGACGACGACCTGCGCCAGGTATGCCTGGGGCCCGACGGGGCCTTCGCGGGCATGGCGCAGGGTGCGGTCTTCGTCGATCATACGACGGTGTCGGCCAAGGTGACGGAGGAGCTGGCGCAGGCGGCGGCGGAGGCGGGCATCGGCTATGTCGATGCACCCGTATCCGGCGGTCAGGCGGGGGCCGAGAACGGCCAGCTGTCGATCATGTGCGGGGGCACGGTCGCGGATTTCGATCGCGCCGCGCCGGTCATCGATGCCTATGCCAAGATCTGTCGCCGGATGGGCGATGTGGGCGCGGGACAGATGACCAAGATGTGCAACCAGATCGCGATCGCGGGGTTGGTTCAGGCGCTGTCGGAATCGCTGGCATTCGCGCAGAAGGCGGGGCTGGACGTGGCCGATGTCGTCGAGGTGATCAGTCAGGGTGCGGCCGGCAGTTGGCAGATGGTCAACCGTCATGCGACCATGCATCGCGGCGAATTCGAACACGGGTTCGCCGTCGACTGGATGCGGAAGGATCTGGCGATCTGTCTGCAGGCAGGGGACCAGCTGGGTGCGGCGCTGCCGGTCACGGCACTGGTCGACCAGTTCTACAAGGACGTGCAGGCGATGGGCGGCGGCCGGTGGGACACCTCGTCCCTGATCGCGCGGCTGACCCGCTAGGGACGGGGAACGACAAAAGGCGGGATGTCCGCCTCTAACGAAGGGACTTGGGGGATGGCGGATCACAGCCTTGCCGGACAGATCGAGTTCGAGATCACCGGCGTGAACGAGCAGGAAGCCACCGGAGAGATGACCGTGACCGCGGGCATCCTGAACCCGTTCGGAACCATCCATGCGGGTGCGCTGGTCTGGTTCGCGGACGTGGTCGCGACGAACCTGGTCCTGGGCGGAGAGCAGCCGCAGGAGGGCATGGACAACTTTCCCGTGGCGATCACGCTGAACGCCCAGCTGCTGACCAACCGCCGCGACGGGGTTCTGACCGCGCTGGCATCCTGGATGCGGCGCGGGCGACGCATCTCGACCGTGCGCACGCAGGTCACCGATGCGGACGGGGCAGTGCTGCTGGACCTGACCTCGACCCATGTCAGTGCCCGCTGACCCTGCGGCACCATCGCGCCGGGCGGGTTGAAACGCCCGGCAATCGCGTCATCATGGCGCCATGATGGAGGAGACGTCATGGACGGTCTGATGATGCACCGCCCGCTGCTGCAAAGCGGGCTTCTGGATTTCGCCGCCGAGAGCTTTCCCGATGCGCGTATCGTGTCGCGCCGGGTCGAGGGAGACCTGCACCGACAGAGCTGGGCCCAGACCCGTGCCCGCGCGGTCCAGCTGTCCGTCGCGCTGGAGGGTTTGGGCGTGGCGCCCGGCGACCGGGTCGCGACGCTGGCCTGGAACGGGCACCGCCATCTGGAGATCTATCACGCCGTGCCGTCCATCGGAGCGGTCTGCCACACGATTAACCCGCGGCTGTCGGCCGACCAGATGGTCTTCATCGCGCATCACGCGGGCGACCGGCTGCTGTTCACCGACCTGAGCTTCGTGCCGCTGCTGGAAAAGCTGCAGGACCGTCTGCCGTCCATGCGCTATGTTGTCATGACCGACGCGGCGCACATGCCGCAGACGACGCTGGATGCGCTGTCCTACGAGGACCTGCTGGCGGGGCAGCCGACCGACCGAGTCTGGCCGGATTTTCCGGAAACGACCGCATCGGGCCTGTGCTATACGTCCGGGACTACGGGCGATCCCAAGGGTGTTCTGTATTCGCACCGCTCGAACATGCTGCACGCGCTGGCTACGGCCGCGGTGCTGGGCCCGGACCTGGGACCGCAGCCGCGCATCCTGCCGGTGGTGCCGCTGTTTCACGTCAACGCCTGGGGTCTGCCCTTCACGGCCCCGTTGATCGGGGCCAGCCTGATCATGCCCGGCCCGGCGCTGGACGGAGCCAGCCTGTGGGACCTGTGCCAGACCGAGGGCGTCGAAAGCGCCTGGGGCGTGCCCACCATCTGGCAGGGGCTGTTCGCCGAGATCCAGTCCCGCGGGGCCAAGCCCGCGGCGCTGCGCCACATCGTCGTCGGCGGCAGCGCGATGCCCCGCAGCCTGACCGAGGGCTTTGAACGTCTGGGCATCGACGTGAACCACGCCTGGGGCATGACCGAGACCTCTCCGCTGGGCAGCCAGGGGTCGCTTACGCCGGCGCAGCGCGATCTGCCGTTCGACCGGCGCATGGCGCTGAAGCAGGCGCAGGGGCGGCGGGTGTTCGGTGTCGAGATGAAGATCGTGGACGACGCGGGCACGCGCCAGCCCCATGACGGCCAAGCCATGGGAGAGCTGTTCGTGCGCGGCAACACCGTGGCCGCCGGTTATCACGACAATGCCGGTGCGACGGCGCGCGCGATCGACGCAGACGGCTGGTTCGGGACAGGCGACATCGCCTCGATCAGCGCCGACGGCATCCTGACGCTTCGCGACCGGGCCAAGGACCTGATCAAGTCGGGTGGCGAATGGATCAGTTCGATCGACGTCGAGAACCTGGCGGTCGCCCATCCGGACGTGGCGCAATGCGCAGTCATCGCGCTGCTCCATCCGAAATGGGATGAACGCCCGCTGCTGGTGATCAAGCCCAAGGGGGCCGCCCGACCTGGGCTGGAGGAGATGCGGTCCCATCTGGGCGCGCATCTGGCCAGCTGGCAGCTGCCCGACGACGTCGTCTATGTCGACGAGATGCCCCTGACGGCGACCGGCAAGATCAGCAAGCTGACCCTGCGGGAGCAGTTCCGCGACCACGTCCTGCCCGACCTGCGGGGCCAGGCGGCTGACTGACCCAAGGGCGGGTCAGGGATCCTGCGCCTGCAGGGTGGACAGCACATAAAGGCGGAGGGCCGTGGCCAGCCCGATCTGCGGCGGCCGGGCATGGTCGATTTGTCCGATCAGCGCGGCGCGGGTCAGGTCGCGCGCTGCGGCCTGAGTCGCCAGCGCCTTCCAGAACGCATCTTCCAGCGACACCGACGTGCGGTGCCCGTCGATGGTCACCGACCGCTTCAGCGGCGGTGTCATGGCGGGCAGGTCGATCATTCGTCAGGCGTGTCGCGCCGATGCGCGTCCAGCACGCCGGCCGCGCGGTCGCGTTCTGCGTGGCGCGCGTCGCGCAGCGGCTTGGCCTCTCCGTGCAGGGCGGCGTTCGCGTCGCCCTTGGCGCGCTTGGCGTCGCGGTCGCGGGCCTTGCGGGCCTGGCGCAGGTTGATGATGCGGGTCATGGCGGTCCGTGAAACGACGAAGGGCGCGCCACTGTGGCGCGCCCCCCGGCCTTGGGTCAAGAGGGTCAGCCCTTGGGGCTGATCATGTCCTCGGGGCGGACGACGCGGTCGAAGGTCTCTCCGTCGACGAAGCCCAGGGCGATGGCCTCCTCGCGCAGCGTCGTGCCGTTCTTGTGCGCGGTCTTGGCGACCTTGGTGGCGTTGTCATAGCCGATGGTGGGCGCCAGCGCCGTCACCAGCATCAGCGATTCGCGCATCAGCTGGTCGATGCGCTTCACGTTGGCCTGTGTGCCCACGACCATGTTGTCGGTGAAGCTGGAGGCCGCATCGCCCAGAAGCTGCATGGATTGCAGCACGTTGTAGGACATCATCGGGTTGTAGACGTTCAGCTCGAAATGCCCCTGCGACCCGGCAAAGCCCACGGCGGCGTCGTTGCCCATCACATGCGCGCAGACCATCGTCAGCGCCTCGGCCTGGGTCGGGTTCACCTTGCCCGGCATGATCGACGATCCCGGCTCGTTCTCGGGCAGGATCAGTTCGCCAAGACCCGAACGCGGCCCCGACCCCAGCAGGCGCATGTCGTTGGCGATCTTAAACAGCGATCCGGCCACCGTCTTCAGCGCGCCCGAGAACATGACCATCGCGTCATGGGCGGCCAGCGCCTCGAACTTGTTCGGCGCGGTGACGAAGGG
The DNA here is from genome assembly GCF_006239215.1 of Paracoccus haeundaensis. Classification (NCBI taxonomy): domain Bacteria; kingdom Pseudomonadati; phylum Pseudomonadota; class Alphaproteobacteria; order Rhodobacterales; family Paracoccaceae; genus Paracoccus; species Paracoccus haeundaensis. The sequence goes on along the minus strand of NZ_VDDC01000012.1, from coordinate 97,366 downwards.
CAGGTCGGTGATCTTGGCGATTTCCGCGGCGATGGCGGTGTCCCAGCCCTTCTTGGTGTTCAGGCCGGTGCCGACGGCCGTGCCGCCCTGGGCCAGCTCATAGATGTCGGGCAGGCAGGATTTCACCCGCTCGATCCCCTTGCGGACCTGATGGGCATAGCCACCGAATTCCTGACCCAGGGTCAGCGGCGTCGCATCCTGGGTGTGGGTACGGCCGATCTTGATGATGTCCTTGAACTCGGCCGACTTGGCCTCCAGCGCGGCGGCCAGCTTCTCCAGACCCGGCAGCAGCGTGTCGCGTGCCAGCATGGCGATGCCCACATGCATCGCGGTCGGGAAGGTGTCGTTCGACGACTGCCCCATGTTGCAGTGGTCGTTCGGGTGGACGGGTTTCTTGGACCCCATCTCTCCGCCCATGATCTCGATCGCGCGGTTCGAGATCACCTCGTTGGCGTTCATGTTCGACTGGGTGCCGGACCCGGTCTGCCAGACGACCAGCGGGAAGTTGTCGTCGAACTTGCCTTGGAACACCTCGGTCGCGGCCTGCTCCATTGCATCGGCCAGATCGGCGGGCAGGTCGCCCGAGGCGCGGTTCACCCGCGCGGCGGCCAGCTTGATCGCGCCCAGGGCGCGGATGATCGGCACCGGCTGGCGTTCCCAGCCAATCGGGAAGTTGATGATCGAACGCTGCGTCTGCGCGCCCCAGTATTTCGAGGCGTCAACCTCCAGCGGGCCGAAGCTGTCGGTTTCGGTGCGGGTCTTGGTCATCGGGTCGCTCCCTCACGGTTTCGTGGCGGGTTGTAGCGGTCCGGGCCATCGGGCGCAATTCGTATGCAACGGTATGCTGGCGCAAACAGCGCGCTCAGTCGTCCAGCGCATGCATCGCCGCGCGCAGGCGCGGGGTCAGCGCGTCGGGCAGGGGCAGGATCGGTCGGGGCGGCTGCGCGTCGGTCAGGTCCATCAGCCGGGCGCAGGCATGAACGACCCGCAGGCTGCCATGGGCCTGGAACAGGTCCCACATCGGCTGGAACCGCGCCTGCCAGCGGGCCGTTTCGGGCCGGTCGCCCGCACGGGCGGCACACGCCAGGGTCAGCGTCTGGTCGGGCCACAGGCCCGCCGCCACGCTGAACCAGCCGTCGGCATGGTTCAAAAGCGCGTCGGGACAGCCCCAGTCGCCGCTGTAGCCGATGGCGAAATCGGGCGGCAGATCGGCGCGCAGGGCCGCGATCTGGCCTGCGAAGTCCCCGCCTGCGGGCAGCGGCATCTTGACCGCCGTGACGGTCGGCAGCGACGCCAGCCGGGCAATCAGCGCGGGCGAAAAGGTGAAATGCGTGGTCGATGGATTGTTGTAGATGCAGATCGGCAGGTCCGACGCCCCTGCGACGGTTTCGAAATGCCCAAAGACCTCATCCTCGGTCAGGGGGGTGTAGGACATCGGCGCCAACAGCAGGCCCGTCGCCCCCGCATCTGCCGCATGACGCGCCAGCGCGGCCGAGGTGTCGCTCCGCAACGCGCCCACGCCCGCGATCACCGGCACCCTGCCGCCGGCGGCGTCCAGCGCGGTCTCCAGCACCTCCCGGCGCTGGTCGGCCTCCAGATAGGCATAGCCGCCCGTCGATCCCAGCACGCCGATGCTGTCCACGCCCGCCCGCGCAAGGCGCAGGATCAGGCGGCGCAGGTCGGCGGGCAGGGGACGGCCCGCGGCGTCGGTCGGCGTGATCGGAAAGGCCGACAGGCCGCGCATGGTCATGGCGCTATTTCCGCCAGCGGTCCAGGCGCACGACATCGGCGCCGCCCGACGGGGGCGTGTCGTCGCCGTCATCCTCGGCGTCCAGCTGGTATTCGGCGTCGGCCTCGGCGTCCTCATCCTCGTCGTCGTCGCTGTCCTGCGTCTCGAAGCGCAGGCCGAATTCGACGGACGGGTCCACGAAGGTGCGCAGCGCATCGAACGGGATCTTCAGCGGTTCCGGCTGGTTGCCGAAGTTCAGCGTGATGGTGAAATGGTCGGGCTGGATCGTCAGGTTGTCGAACCAGTGCTGGATGACGATGGTCATCTCCTCGGGATAGCGTTCGCGCAGCCAGTCCGCCATCTCGACACCGTCGTCGCGGGTGTCGAAGGTGATGAAGAAATGATGCTCTCCGGGCAGACCGTCGCGGGCGACCTGGCGCAGCACCTCGGCGATCAGCCCCTGCATCGCGCGATGCATCATTCCGCCGTAATCCAGTCCCGATCGCGCCATGACGTCACCCTACCTTTTCTTGCCGGCAAGCATAGGGATATGACCGGGGATGAAAAGGGGGGCGGAGGTGGATTCCGCGTCCCCTCACGCCGCGCGGTCCAACAGGTCCCGCCGCAACGCGCGCAGATCGGCCGCCATGGTCGCCGCGGGCTTTGGGCCGAACCATTCCAGCGATGCACCCATCCCCGCCGGCACCACGCGCAGGAACGCCGCATAATCGACGGCACCCGTCAGCAGCGGGCACATGCCGTCACGGCTGCTGCGCGGATCGTGGACGTTGTCCGGGTGAAAGACCGACAGGCGGTCGCGCGCGGTCACGGATTTCAGGTGCAGGTGATCGACATGTTCGCGCAGCGCGGCGAATGCAGATACGGGGTCGGCGCCCGACTCCCACACATGCAGCACGTCGAAGTTCACGCCGACCGCGGGGTGGTCCAGCGCATCCAGCAGGTCCAAGGTCGCGGGCAGGCTGTCGGCCAGGGTCTGCGGATGCGTCTCGACCGCGATGCGCAGGCCGCGGTCATGGGCCATGTCGGCCGTCGTGCCCAGGTCGCGCATGATCGCGCGGCGCTGGTCCGCCCCCGCCTGATCGCGCCCTACGCCCCCCGCGAACAGCCGCAGCCGTGGCGCGCCCCAGGTCCGGGTCAGGTCCAGCAGGTCGGCCGCGTCGGCGCGGCTGAAACCGGCAGTGCCCAGGGGCAGATAGCCCGCCAGCATCGGCACCGGGGGACGCTGCGGCAGGTCACGCCATTCGACGGCCAGCGTGCGGGCATGCGGGGCCCAGATCTCCAGCCCGTCGAACCCTTCGCGGGCGACATAGCGGGCCAGGTCGCGGGCGGTCACGTCCAGGTGGCGGAAGGCCACGGAACAGGCATTGATCCTCATGCGCGCGCCCTCTGCCAGCGGTCGAACCACTGGCCCACGGTGGCCTTGATGCCCCGTTCCAGCAGGGTCAGCCGGTCCAGATCGGCCAGCACCTGCAGCAGATCGTCGCCGTCACCGCCGCGGGCAAAGGCCACCGCGCGCAGATGGGCCGCGTTCAGCCCGCCATGCAGCGCCGCGATCCGGTCGCAGCATTCCTCGAACGCGTCGTGATCGGCGCCCTCGATGTCGCCGAAGATCGCCAGCGCGTGCTCATAGGCGTATTTGCGGATCGCGATGACCGGCAGTTCGCGCAGCGCGGGTTCCAGATCGGCGCGCGGCAGGTCTGCGACATGGGCCTGCACGATGCGGCGGATCGCGTCGATCAGCGGCACGGCCTGCGCGTCGAAGGTCGCGTGGTGCATCGCGGCGATGGTCGCGTCGTTCGCGGGATGCGCACCCGCATTGTCGAAGGCGAAGCCTCCGGCCACGGTGGGTGCCAGGAATGCCGCCCGCAGGTCGCGGGCGGGCAGCGGCCCCTCCCACCGGAAATCCGGGTCGCGCATCAGCCAGGTGTCGGGGTCCGCCGTGGGCTCCAGCAGGGCATAGTGGGGAAAGCTGGCCTGGGCGAACTTGTTGTCGCGTTGCGGCAGCAGCGCCATGTCGACCATCGGCATGACGTAGCGGCCGGGCCGCCAGTCGGCCAGTAGGGCGTGCAGGCGGTCCAGGTTCCGCGCACCCGGCGCGGCATCCTCATGCCAGCGCGTCACCTGCAGGCCGAACAGGCGACCAGCCCAATGCAGATAGAAGCCGTGATCGATCCCCGGCGCGTGATAGGACAGGCGCATCCTGTCGTCGACGATCACCTGCCCGTCCCACAGGCCCAGATACAGCGGGCGGTGGTCGATCCCGCCGCGGTCCTTCAGCGCCTGACACAGGCAGCTGACGACGCAATGGACCTTGATGTCGACAGGTTCATCGGGCGCGGGGGTCACGCCCGCCAGCGCCATCGACAGCGCCTGCACGGTCATTCCGGGGGCGCGGTCGAACGTATCCTCGGCCATGGTGATGCCCGCCTCGTCCAGGTGCAGCATCAGCGTCATCAGGGCGACCGAATCCAGGCCCAGGTCATGGCCAAGACGCGCGTCGGGACCAAAGGCCGCCATGCGCGGGCAGGCCATCGGACCGGCCAGGATCGCGCGGATGCGGTCCTGCATGTCCTGCGGGGCGGGGATGGGGCGAGGGTCGGTCATGTGGGGGCCTCCAACAGTGTTTCGGCAAGGGCGCGGCGGGCGATCTTGCCGTTCGCGCCACGCGGCAGGGAGGGCAGGCGGACCAGACGCACCGGCCGCTGGCGCGGCGACAGCAGGGCCGCCAGATGGGCGTCCAGCCGCGCCTCGGCGATGTCGCCGGCATAGGCAAGCGCCGGGCGCTGATGCGCGACGGGGTCCGGGACGGCGAATGCCACCGCGTCGGTGATGCCCGGCAGGCTCAGGGCCGCAGTCTCGATATGGGCGGGATAGACGTTCAGGCCCGCGACATCGATCACCTCGGCCTGGCGCCCGGCAAAGATCAGGTGGCCGCGGGCGTCGATCACGCCCAGATCGCCGGTCTGCACCGTCGCGCCTGCGGCATGGACGGAGACGGGGCCGGGTGCGTCCCGTCCGGCCTGCAGGCGGACATGCGGCAGGGGCAGGCCCATATCCTCGGGCCGGTCGGGGTTCTGGGCGATGGCTAGGCATCCCGCCTCGGAACAGCCGTACTGCTGGAACAATTGGCGCGACGCCCCGCGGATCGCGTCGAACCACCGCTGCGGCAGCACCGTCCCCGACGACATCACCGCGTGCAGCCCCTGCGCCCCGGCCAACCGCGCCAGCACATGCAGCAGCGGCGGTGCGGCATAGATCAGCGGATCGCGGAACTGGGCCAGCTGGCGCAGGATGGCGCGCGGGTTGGCGTGGTCCAGCACCACCGGAGCATGTCCCCGTGCCTGTCCGACCAGCACCCCGGCGATCAGTCCATAGGAATGGGTGATCGGGGCCGCGATCACCGGCGTCATCCCGGCCGCCTGCGGAAAGGCCTGCAGATAGGCGTCGATCTCGGTCTGGATGGCGGCCCAGCTGCGGGCGATGATCTTGGGTGCGCCGGTGGTGCCCGAACTGGTCTGGATCAGCACCCCACTCGGCGCATGTGGCGCGTGCTGTCCCAACCCCTGCAGACCCGCATCGGTCATCATCAGGTCGCAGCCCGCCCGCCTTGCCAGATCGCGTGCCTGATCGGGGGGCGTTTCCGGGTGGATCGGATGACAGGACGCGCCCGCATCCCGCAGGCGCAGGATCTGCGTCAGGCAGGCGGCGCGGTCAGTCATCAACAGTGCGATGCGCGTGCGGTCGGGGTCGCGGCCGGCCAGCAGGTCGGGGGCGTCCGGGCCGAACGGATCGATCAGCGTGTCGTTCAGGTGGAACAGGCGGGTCATGGCGGGCTCCTTCAGCGGGTTCGGCGCAGGATGGGTTTCGGTGCGGCCCAGCAGCCCCGCGGCCAAGCTCTCCGCCGGAACCATCGCGGCGTCGGTGCGCAGGCTGGGGGCATGGGGCAGGGCGGCGCGGGCCAATCGCCAGAAGATCGCTTCGGGCAGGTGGCCGGTGCGGTGCAGCAGATCCGCCAGATCCGACAGCACGTGGGTAACCAGACAGTCGGCCACCAGATCGCGCAGGTCGGTGGCCCGGCCCATGCGGTGATAGGTGCCGTCCGGTGCCTCCGCCATCGCCGGTTCGATGGCCGCAAGGTCCGGGGCGGGCAGGCTCAGCCGGTCCGGCAGGTATTCCAGGCTTTCGCTGAAATCGCGGGCCACCAACCCGGTCGGCCAGCCGCCGTCATGGGTGATCAGCAGGTTCTGGCCATGTGCCTCCAGCGCGATCCCGTGATGCGTCATCAGGCGCCAGGCGGGTTGCAGGATCGTCAGCAGCCGCGCGGTCCAGGCGTGGGTGCCATGCGCGGCCAGCCAGGGCGCGATCAGTGCGCGTCCGTCCGACTGGGTCAGCGACAGGGCCGACAGGGGCATGGCACCTGGGGGCGGGGGGCTGCGCCGGATCGCGGCCAGCCTGCCGCCCAGCAGGTCGCGTGCGACGATGGCCGCGCCATGTTCCGGCAGGATCGTCAGCCCGGCCAGGTGCTGATCGGACGCCACCACGCGCCCCAGCCAGTCCGAGATGGCCGGCGCCACCGCCACCGACCACGGCACCAAGTCGCGGACCGAGGAGGTCACCCCCACGCCAAGCGACAGCTTCAGGTGATCGCCCCCGTCGCAGGCGGCTAATGTCCGCAGCGACGCCGTGGCCTGCATCCGCGGCCCGTCCACCGGCGGCGCCCGCAAGGCCCCGCGCGCCATCAGCGCCTGCACCGCCGGGTCACGTTGCAGGCACCGCCACTGCCACGGGTGGACCGGGATGGCCCCCGGCGGCGCCCAGCCCTGCGCGGGGTCCGTTCCTGCACGCGTCACGATTGCGGGGTCGACCGACAGCCAGACCGGCACGATGGTCCTGCCGCCTTCCGGGCCGAAGGCGGCATTGTCGGCGTCCGAAAACCCGGCGCGGGTCTTGAAGCCGGGATGATAGGGATGCCCCTCGATCAGGCTCGCCTCCAGCGCCGGGCCTTTCAGCGACAGGCGGTTGTCGCGAACCGGCCCCGCCGCGCGCAGGAAATGCGCGCTGCGCCGCATGGCGGTCATCAGCGCCGCGGGATCGTGGCCGGCCTTGGCCAGCGCGCGTTCCAGGTCGTCCGGTTTCAGCAATCCGCCGGTGGTATCGCGCGGGTCGTCCAGCAGCCTGACACGGCCGCTGGCCTGCAGTCGATGTGGCGCCCGGATGGCCAGGTCACCCACCGTCCAGCCGCCCTGCGCCGGGCGCAGGATGCCTTCAAAGGCCAGCGCCTCTATCGTCTGGCGCAGGGCGCGGGTCTCAGGCGACATCTGACAGCATCCCGGCATGGGCCAGCGCGGGCAGGGGGTTTGGCACGCGGATCATCGGTGCGCGTTCCCCGGGGATCAGCAGCTCGTCCACACCGCCCAGCTGGGTCAGCAGATTTCCCTTGGCGGGCAGATGCGGCTGCGTCAGCCAGCGGCGGGCCAAGGCGCCGCCATGACCCGGCAGGCGGGTCAGACCGCCAAGATGGGCTGCCAGCGCAGACAGCGCCCGCCGCTCTGGCCAGATCCCGTCCAGCGCCATGCGGTGGACCACGCCAAACACCTGGTTCACGATCAGCGAATAGGTCAGCGCGTCCTCTGCCTCGGCGCGCGGATAGACCAGGTTGGGAATGGCGCGCAGCGTGGCGCAGGCCATGTCGTCGGCCACATAGAAGCCCTGGTTGTCGCGGATGTCGCAGCGGTGCGGCAGACCTTGGGACAGGTCCAGCAGGGCGTTCTGCTGATGTGCCTCGACCGCGATCCCGGTGGCGTCATACAGGCGCAGCAGAGGGGCGACGGCGCAGTCCAGATAGGCGTCGAACCAGGCGGCCGGGTCGTGCCCCGCCATGACCTGCGCCAGCATCGACGGCCGTCCCGGCAGAGGTTCGGCGACGAGGCCCGCGACCTGCATCACCTGCCCCCCGCGCCCCCCGCGCCACGGGTTGCGGCGCAGGATCACCTCCAGCCCGGATTCGATGCGACCGGGCAGGGCCAGGGTCAGCCAATGCGGGTCGTCGATCAACCGCAGCCGCCCGAACCGCCCCTGCAGCGCGCCGATGCGGGCCGACATCGCCGCGCCCGCCAGCAGTTCGTGACGCTTGTTCACGCGCTGCGAGTTGGTGATGGTGACCGGCAGCGACACCTTGACCTGCCACGGGCTGTCGCCGCGCCACAACGTCCGCACCGAGGATGTCGCCCACCACGCCGGTCCCACCGGTCCCAGCTCGCGGATGGCGCCCTGCGACAGCAGCGCGGCGATGGCCGGATCGCGGCTGGCGCGGTCCCAGGTCAGCGGATGCGCGGGCAGCAGGATGCGTCCGGGACCGGGGTCCAGATCCATGCCCGGCAGTTCGCGCACACGGTCAGGGTCGGTGCCTGCGATCAGGTCTTTGCGGACCGACAGGCCGACAAGGTGCAACGCGCCGCACCAGTCCGGGGTCATCGCGCGTTCCTCGGGCAGGGACATGCCGGACAGCGCCTTGGGGCAGGGATGCATCCAGTGGCCGAAGATCACCGCCTGTTCGGCGGTCAACCAGTCGGGTGCGGGGTGCGGCCGCGCCAGGCGCTGTCCGCAGATCGTGGCGATCCGATGACGGCTGGCCTGCACGCGGCGCGCCAAGGCGGCGCCTGCAGGTCCGTGATCGCCTTTCAGTCGGTCCAGGATCAACGACAGCGCCAAGGCCGGGTCGATGGAGCGCGATCCGTCCGGCCCGTGCCGGATCAGCCCGCGGATGCGCGGCATTCCCGATACCATCGGCGCATCGGTCAAGACCTCCAGCCAGCCGCCGGCGACCGGGACCAGATCGCACCCGCCGCCCAGCTCGCGCCTGTCGCAGATCAGAAGGGCGCGCAGGCTGGCCAGATCGGCGATGCCCTGCGCGTCGGACGCAGGGCAGGGATCGGGCAGGGTGCCGGCCCCCGGACCTGCTTGTTCAGGATGACGGACAGCCAACAGGCACGGGTCGGAAAAGGTCATCTGCGCCTCGGAGTGCGGCCATGGGCCGTGGGATCACGAGGCTGGCAGATGCTGGCAAGGCGTGGGTTATTATTGTTTATTATTTATGTCAAGTATATCCCATGAACGTGCAGGTATTGTCGCGTCCGCTACCACAGGTCGATTGTCGGGGTACTGTCAGCCGCCGGCGCCATCCCGCCGAGGCGGCTGGCCTGCGCCCGCAGTTCCAAGCCAGCCGCGGCTTGGCCTAGGTCGCAGGGCTGCCCCGGCGGGGTCTGCTGCGCCAGCACGCTCAGGAACCGCGACAGCCCCTCGACCTCTTGACGCAGCAGGTCGGCGGCCTGCAGTGACTGGGCCGCCGCATCGGTCACCTGCAGCATCGCGCCCAAGGCGGCATCGATCCGCCCCAGGCCTTGGGCGATGCGATGCGCCTCGGCGGCGGCGCGATGCAGGGCCGCGTTCAGGCAAGGATCGGGCGTCGCCGTCATTGCAGCTTGCCCGTCACCGATTCGATGCAGCGCAGCAACGCCTCCTTGGTGAAGGGCTTGGCGATGAAGTTGTTCATGCCGGCGCGCTGGCCCCGCTCGATCATCTCGCGCGTGGCGGTGCCGGTGATCAGGATGAAGCCGATGCGCTGGGTGCTGGGATTCTGTCGCAGCGCCTCCAGCAGGCCAAGGCCGTCCATTCCGGGCATGTTGTAATCCGAGATGACCAAATGAACCGGAGCCGCGGCCAGTCTGCGGAACGCCGTCTCTCCGTTCGCCTCGTACTGGACATTGACCAGGCCGGCCCAGTCCAACGCCTGTTCGATCAGCGATCGGCTGATGGTCATGTCGTCCACCACCATCACATGAAGGTTCGATTTCAGTGCCATGTTGTCCCTTTCACGTCCTGGCAGAGGCCGGCGTCGCATTGCGCCGGTATTGGGTTGTGCCTGTCGCGGCGAACAGGCCCGCGGCCGGACCGTCCAGCCGTTCCGAATGACCGATGAACAGCGCGCCGCCCTCGTTCAGGGCGCCACCGAAGCGCAGCCACAGGCGCTGGCGCGCGGCACTGTCGAAATAGATCGCGGTGTTGCGGCAGAAGATTACGTCGAACCTGCCGGAAAATGGCCAGTCGTCATGCAGGTTCAGTTCGCCGAACCGCATGATGCGCCGGACTTCAGGTTTGGCCTCGAAGCCCGCGGCGTGGGGCTGGAAATACCGCTTGACTTGGGCGGGGGGGACCGGTGCCAGTGCATCGGATGCAAAGCGGCCCTGCTGGGCGCGGTCCACCATCTCGGGGTCGATGTCGGTGGCCAGGATCAGAACGTCATGCTGCGCCGCGTCGGGAAACGCGTCCAGCAGCGTCACGGCCATCGAATAGGGCTCCTCGCCCGAGGAGGAGGCCGCTGACCACAGCCGCAGCCGCCGTCCGGCGCGGGCCTGGGCGATCAGCGGGGGCAGGACCTCCTGCGCCAAGGCCTGGAAATGGTGACCCTCACGGAAGAAGGCCGTGACGTTCGTCGTGATGGCCGACAGCAGGTGGCGGCGTTCCTGCGGTCCGTCAGGCCCTTCCAGACGGTCGCAATAGGCACCGTAATCGGGCAGCGTCAGGACCCGCAGGCGGCGGTTCAGGCGCGCCATCAGCAGGCTGCGCTTGGATTCCGACAGGATGATGCCGCTGTCCTGATGCACGATCGCGGCAATCTTGCGGAATTGTCCATCGGTCAGAACCGGCCCCGCGGGGGTGGGGACCGAAAGGGGTGCTGTTCTCACGCGTCGACCCCGTGGGCCGCGGGCAGCAGCTGCGCCAGGTCGATCTTGCGCAGGATGCGGCCGTCCTCCAGCGTGATCATGCCGACGATGAACTCGCGCGCGGGGTTCGACGCAATGTCGGGTACCGCCTGGATGTGATCGTCGTTGATGGGCAGGATGTCGGACACCAGGTCCGCCAGCAGCCCCACGATCCGCCCGGCATGCATCGCGATGATGACGACATGGCGGTGGGACGGCGTCGCGGCGCCAAAGCCGAGCCGCGCCGACAGGTCGACGACCGTCACGACCGATCCGCGCAGGTTGATCACGCCTTTGACGTAGTCGGGCGCGTGGGGCAGCATGGTCGTTGGGGTCCAGCCACGAATTTCGCGGACCAGCCCGATGTCGATGCAGAAGTCCTGGTCGGCCAGCTTGAAGGCCACGACGTCGCTTTTGCCGACGGAATTATGCGAGATGGATTGCAGCATGCGTCACCCGTTCGATGCCATGGCGGCCATGCGGCGGCCCTGGTCGTTGGACATGGAAAGAAGGATTTCTTCGGGATCGATGATCAGGGCGATCTTTCCGTCGCCCAGGATCGTGGCGGCCGACACGCCCGGCACGCGGCCATAGTTCTGCTCCAGGCTTTTGATCACCACCTGCCGCTGATCGAAGATCGCGTCGACCCGGAAGGCTGCGCGCCTGCGGCTGTCGGTCTCGACCACGATCAGCACGCCGGTGTCGGGACCCTCCGCGGGCCGGGTGACGCCGAAGCTGGTGCACAGGTCGATGATCGGGATCAGCTCTCCGCGATTGGACAGCAGCTGCGATCCGTGGCCCACGCCGTGCAGCATCGTGTTCTCGGGGCGCAGGGTTTCCTGGACCGCGGTGATCGGCAGGACCATCGTCTGGTCGCCCAGCTGGATCAGCATCCCCTCGACGACCGCCAGCGTCAGCGGCAGCGCGATCGAGAAGGTCGTGCCCTGACCCTCGGTCGACTGGATCATCACGCGGCCGCCCAGGTTCATGATCTCGCGGCGCACCACGTCCAGGCCGACGCCGCGACCGGACAGGGCCGACACCTCGTCCTTGGAGGAAAAGCCTGGCAGGAACAGCAGCTGATCGATCTCGGCGGGCGACAGGTTGGCGCCGGGCGCGATCAGGCCGCGATCCTCGGCGATCTGGCGCACCTTGGCGCGGTTGATGCCGCCGCCATCGTCCGACACCTCGATCTGAACGCGACCGGACCGATGGGCGGCCGACAGGGTGATCGTGCCTTCCTGAGGCTTGCCGCGACGCTGGCGCGTCACGCTATCCTCCAGCCCATGATCGACCGAGTTGCGGATCATGTGCGTCAGCGGTTCGACCAGGCGTTCGATCATGGTCTTGTCGACCTCGGTCTGCTCGCCGATGGTGATCATGCGGACGGGCTTGCCGGTGGCGTCAGCCGCCTCGCGCAGGATGCGGTGCATGCGCTGGAACACCAGCTTCAGCGGTTGCGCCCGGATCGCCATCACGCTTTCCTGGATGTCGCTTGCCAATTGCCGGATCGCATCCAGGCCGGCGACGACGTCGGGCTGTTCGTGCAGGCCCGCCGTCTGGATCACCTGGGAAAGCATCGCCTCCTTGATGACCAGTTCGCCGATCATGTTCATCAGGCGATCGACCCGGTCCAGCGCCACGCGGATGGTCGGTGCGGCCTGGGCGCTGTCCTGTTGCTGGACCGCACGCGGCGGGGCGGAGGTGGGGGCATCGCGGACGATCTGGGCGGCGGGGGCGATGTCGGCAGGCGCGGCTGCGGGTTCGGGGGTGGGCGCGGGCAGGTCGTCCTCGGTCAGCGGGCGGACCGTCAGCGCGCAGCAATCCTCGACGAACTCGAACACGGACATGACATCGGGCTGGCTTGCCGCGCCGGTCAGGCGGACCTGCCACGACAGCGCGGGCTGTTCGGGCGACCAGTCCTCCAGCATAGCGACCGCGTCGCAGTCCAGGTGGACGTCCGCATCGCCCAGCTTGCGCAGGGCGTTCAGAAGGGCCATCGGATCGTTGCCCGAACGGTACAGCTGAAAGGTGGGCGTCATCTGGACCAGCAGGCCCGACGCCGGCGGCGGGACCGGATCGAAGGACAGCGGCATGTCGAAGTCCAGCGAGATCGGCGTGAACTCGAACGCGGTCTCCTCGGGGGTTTCCGTGTCGATCAGGGCCGCCAGTTCGGTCATCAGCCCGTCGACCTGGGCCTGATCGGTATCGCGGCCCGACCGGGCGCTGGCGACCAGATCCGTCAGGCAGTCCGAACAGCGGTGCAGCAGCGCCATGATCTGGGGCGTCACATCCAGCCGGTCCGACCGGACCAGGTCCAGGACAGTCTCGAAGCGGTGGGCAAAGGTGACCAGCGTGGTCAGGCCGAAGGCGGCGGCGCCCCCCTTGACCGAATGCACGGCACGGAACACGGCATGCACCGTTTCCACGTCGAAGCCGGGCTGCTCGATCTGGCGCAGGCCGGTGGCCAGCACCTCCAGCAGCTCGTCGCATTCGACGAAGAACATGTCGCGGAATTCGTCCATGTCAGCCATCGTCAGCGCCCCAGGACCTTGTCGATGACGGCGATCAGACGCTCATCCTCGAAGGGTTTCACGATCCAGCCGGTGGCCCCCGCGCTGCGGGCGCGTGCCTTCAGGTCGGCGCCGCTTTCGGTGGTCAGGACCAGGATGGGCACGTCCGCATAGGCGCCGGTCGCGCGGACGTTCTCGATCAGGCCGAAGCCGTCCATGCGCGGCATGTTGATGTCGGTGATGATCAGATGCGGATCGGCCTCGCTCAGCGCGCCGACGCCGTCCACGCCGTCCACGGCCAGGAACACGTCAAAGCCCGCATTGCGCAGGGCCTTGGACACAAGCGCGCGGATTGTCGGCGAATCGTCGACCGCCAGGATACGGGTCGTCATGCGGTTCCCCCGGTTTGAAGAAGCTGGACCGAGGCGCCGACAGCCTGGATCGTGGTCAGAAACGGGTCCGAGGCGTCACGGATCGACAGCGTCTTGCCGTCGGCCTGCCACTGCTTGCGCGCTGCGATCAGCAGTTCGACCGCAAGGGTGCCCATGCGCGCGACCCCGGACGCATCCAGGACCGCATCCGCGCCCCGATGGTCCAGCAGGGTGCGGGCAAAGGCAGAGACGGCCTTGCGGTCGAACGTCTCGGGCAGGGGCAGGGCATGCATCTCAACTACCTCGTATTGTCGTCGGCGTCCCCATCGCTAACAGCCATGAGTTAAGGAACCATTGCTGCCATGGATTAATTTCGCGTCCGGCAAGTCTCTCACGGGAAACGATATTTTAATCTTTCCCGGCGATGGTCCCCTGACCCATCCAGGAGTGTCCCTGTGTCGAATCCGGTCCTGTTGATCGTTGACCCGAACCCCGCCCGCCTGACCGCCCTGCTGCGCCGATGCGAGGAACAGGGCGGTGTGACCGTGCTGGGCGCCACCACGCCCGGCGAGGCCTATGTGCTGATCGAACTGCACCTGCCGCGCCGCGTGGCCGTGGCCGCCGAATTCGCCGAATCGATCGAATTCGACGCATTGGCGGACATCCTGACAATGATCGACGCGGGCGTGGTCATCTATGGTCAGATGCGTGTGCCGGCGAGCGGATATCCGGTGATGTCCAGCCCGGAACAGATGCTGTCGCGCCTGTTCGGTGGGCTTCAGCCCGCCCGCGCCGCACCGATCCGTGCCGCAGACCCCGTACCACCCACGGACGCGGCGGCCGGGCTGATCCTGCTGGGCGCCTCGACCGGCGGAATCACCGCGTTGGAGGCCGTGCTGGCCGGATTTCGCGCCGACTGTCCACCGACGATGATCGTGCAGCATATTCGCCCGGGCTTTGCCGAAGGGCTGATCCGCCGGCTGGATCAACTGCTGGCGCCGCAGGTCGTGGCGGCCCAGGACAACATGCCCCTGCGACGGGGCGTCGTCTATCTGGCCGCCGCGCCTGACAGGCATCTGGGCGTGACCCTGCGGGGCGGACCCCGCGCGCGTCTGTCCGCGACCCCGCCCGTATCCGGGCACCGTCCGTCCGTGGACGTGCTGTTCTCCGACGGTGCGGCGATTGCCGATCGTCTGGACATCCGTGCCGCGCTGCTGACGGGGATGGGGGCCGACGGTGCGCAGGGGCTGTGCGCGCTGCGTCGGGCAGGGGCGCACACGATCGCCCAGGACCGTGCCACATCCGTCGTCTGGGGCATGCCGCGCGTCGCGGTGGAGCTGGGCGGTGCGGTCGACGTGCTGCCCCTCACGCGCATCGGCCAGACGCTTTTGACGCGGGAACCCGCCCGCCTGCGGAGGCTGTCATGATCCGCGATGCCGCGACGCGCGTCATCCATGTCGTTCAGGGCGAACATGCCATCAGCGACGATCCTGACGCGATCCTGACCACCGTCCTGGGGTCCTGCGTGTCGGCCTGCATCATGGATGCGGACCGGGGTATCGGCGGGCTGAACCACTTTCTGCTGCCCGATGCGGGGCCGGGCGGCCCCGACATCCGCTATGCCGCCGCCGCAATGGAAGTTCTGGTGAACGGGCTGATGCGCCGCGGCGCCGTGCGCAGCCGCCTGCGCGCCAAGCTGTTCGGCGGCGCACGGATGATGGCCGGCCTGCCCGACATCGGCCAGCGCAATGCCGACGCCGCCCGCCGCTTCCTGCAGGACGAGGGCATTCCGCTGATCGCCAGCGACCTCTGCGGCACGCAGGCGCGGCGCATCCGGTTCTGGCCCGTCATCGGTCGGGTGCAGCTGCACCTGCTGGGCGAGGCCCGCGCACCCGTTCGCGAACAGCCGATGCCGCAGCGTGGCGGCGACGTCGAACTTTTCTGACCAACCTCCGCCGACAGCCGCGGCCCAACTGACACATCGACCCGCGATGCGCCCTCGTGGCGCCTCGCCATCCCCGTTCCGGAGAAAGACATGATGATGAAGAATACCCGCATCGCGACGCGCATCGCGGCAGGCTTTGGCCTGATCCTGCTGATGCTGGCGGTGCTTGCCGGCTTTACCTGGAACCGGATGGACCGGTTGCAGGCCATCGACGCCCAGGCCCATGATGCCGAGGTGCTTGCGCTGGCAGCGGCGGACATCAATTTCGGCGTGGCCCAGGCCGGTCTGGCGCTGGACGATTTCATGGTTTCGGCCTCGGATGCGGATCGTCAGCGGGTGCAGGACGGCATGACCTCGGTCATGGTGCTGGCGGAAAAGGCGCAGGCCCTGGGTAGCCCGCATGCAGGGGCCTTGGTCGCGCTGAAGGAGCGGCATGTGACCGAGGCCGAACAGCTGTTCGACAGCTTCCAGCCGCTGTCTGCGCTGACGGCACAGATGCGCGAGCTGGGCATCACACACCGCCGCAACATGGAACAGCTGCAGACCCTGTACCAGCAGCGTGGTGATCGCGATGCGGCTTATGCCGCGCTGCAGGCCGCCAACGAATTCCTGGTTGCGCGCGTGCGCATCGACCGCTTTCTGGAAGGCAGCGCCGTGAAGGATTTCGACGACGCGGCCGCGCCCTTCCAAAGGTCACGGCAGGCCTTGTCCGATCTGCAGCCCCGGGTGATGGGCGATGACGCGCGCACGCTACTGGCGACCACGCTGTCCGGTATCGCCGAATACTGGTCGATGGCGCAGCAGAGCCGGACGCTGGAGCTGGTCGTGCGCGACCATCTGGCGACGCTGTCGCTGACCGAGATCGAGGTCCTGGCCGCCGTCGAACGGATCCGCGACGACGCCATGTCCAGCCTTGCCCGGCTGGAGGAGGAGGCAGCGGCGGTGATGGATGCCACGGTGATGTCACTGCTGGCAGGGGTCGCGGCCACGATCGTGATCGGCGCAGTCATTGCCGCATGGATCTCGCGTGATCTGGGGCGTCGCCTGGCGGTGACGGTCGACCAGACCAACCGGTTGGCGCGGGGCGATCTGGACGTCGAGATCCGCGGAACCGAGGGTCGCAACGAGCTGGCACAGCTGGCCCAGGCCCTGGCGATCTTTCGCCAGAACGCGGTCGAGGCGCGCACCTTGGCCGACGAGGCCCGCCGCCTTGAGAACGAGGCTGCCGCCGCCCGCGATATCGAGGCCCGCCAGCAGGCCCGGGTCGTGCGCGACATCGGTGCCGGGCTGAATAGGCTGGCGCAGGGGGACCTGACACAGCAGATCCCGAACCCGCCGTCGGACCCGTTCCCGGCCGGCTATGACGGGCTGAGAGAGGCGTTCAACAGCGTCGTGTCGAACCTGACCGGCACCATCAACCGCATCACCGACGTCGCCGATCAGGTCCGGGGTGGCGCAAGCGAGATCACCTCGGCCGCGCAGGACCTGGCCTCCCGGGCCGAGACGCAGGCCGCTACGCTGGAGCAGTCCGCTGCGGCCCTGAACCAGATGAACGCCAGCGTCACCTCGACCGCCGAACGCGCGCGTAATGCCGAGCAGGCCAGCCGTCAGAACCGCGACATCGCCGAAACCAGCGCCGAGGTCGTGCGCGACGCCGTGACCGCCATGCGCGGAATCGAGGCGTCGTCCGACCAGATCACCCGCATCATCGGTGTCATCGATGACATCGCGTTCCAGACCAACCTGTTGGCGCTGAACGCGGGCGTCGAGGCTGCCCGTGCCGGAGAGGCCGGCCGCGGCTTTGCGGTCGTCGCTTCAGAGGTGCGGGGCCTTGCACAGCGCGCCTCGGATTCCGCGCGGGAGATCAAGTCGCTGATTTCGCAGTCCGCATCGCAGGTCAAGGCGGGGTCCGCCCTTGTGGGGCGGACGGGCGACAGCCTTGGTCAGATCCTGTCCAAGGCGCACGAGGTGTCGGAACAGATCACCGCGATCTCGCTTGCGGCCAACGAACAGGCGATCGGCCTGGCCGAGGTGAACACGGGCGTGAACCAGCTGGATCAGGTGACCCAGCAGAACGCCGCCGTGGCCGAACAGGCCAACGCCGCCGCCGCATCGCTGCAGCAGCGGTCCGAGGATCTGATCCGCGAGATTGCCGGGTTCCGGATCGGCAGCCGCACCAGCCGGCCCGAGGTGGTCCCTACACGTGCATCGGCGCCGCTTCCCGTGGTCGAACCGGTCCCCCTGCGTGTCGTAGGTGGCCGCGGCGAAGGCCAGATGTTCGAGTTCTAACCGAAGCGACCTGCACCATGTCCGACCCGCGCCGATCCTGTCGGCGCGGGTTTCGCATTGCGGCCATGCCCAAGTGCCTTTCCGGCACGGCCCCGATCGGCTAGATCAGGACCGGGTTACGCAGAATGGGACATCGGCATGCTGCCTTGGGTGCAACTGGCCAGCGCGATCGCGCCGGATGGCGACACGCTGCGGCTGATGCGGCGGGGCGACGAATTCTCGATCAGGCTGCAGGGCGGAAACGAGCTGATGAATAGCCGCTTGGGTAGGTCCGAGGAGGCTTTGGCGACGCTTGCGCTGGACCGGCTGGCCGACCGGCCCGCGCCGCGGGTGCTGATCGGCGGGTTGGGTATGGGGTTCACCCTGCGCGCGGCCCAGGCCGTGGCCAGCCCCCAGGCCCGGCTGATCGTGGCCGAGATCGTGCCCGAACTGGTCGGATGGGCGACGCAGCACATGGCGGCGGTCTTTGGCGGCTGCCTGTCCGACCCGCGGGTTCAGGTGCGGATCGGCGATGTCGGCGCGCAGATCCGTCAGGCCACGACGGCGTTCGACGCGATCCTGCTGGATGTCGACAACGGTCCCGACGGGCTGACGCGGACCGGGAACGATGCGCTGTACGGGACGGCCGGTCTGCAGGCGGCGCGGCGCGCGCTGTCGCCCGGCGGCGTGCTGGCCGTTTGGTCGGCAGAGCCGGACGCCGCGTTCGAACGACGCCTGGCCGGGTGCGGCTTTGCCGTCAGCACGCATGGGGTGCGCGCCGGCGGGTCGGGCCGCGGATCGCGGCACGTGATCTGGATCGGCGTGCGGCGGGATGACTGAACCGCGCGCCCTGTTGGGGCGCGCGGCGCAAGGTTAGACGGCCTGACGGTAGGTCTGCTGATGCAGCTGCGGGCGCGGGGCCGCCATCGTGAAGCTGCTGACGATGCGTGTCAGGTCCTTGACCTCTGCGTTCAGCAGGGTGCTGGTGGCGTTGGCTTCCTCGACCATCGCGGCGTTCTGCTGGGTCACGTCGTCCAGGTACCGGACCGCGCTGTTGATCTCGGAGATGCTCGACGACTGGCGTTGGGCGGTGGAGGACATCTCGGTCACGATCCCCTCGATCTCGTTGAAGACAAGGATGATGTCGGACAGCGCCTGGTGCGTCGCGCCGACCAGCGACACGCCATGTGTCGTCTGCTGGACGCTGCGGTCGATCAGGGTCTGGATGGTGCGCACCGCCTCGGCCGATCGTTGGGCCAGGGCGCGGACCTCGGCGGCGACGACGGCAAAGCCGCGGCCGGCCTCACCGGCGCGGGCGGCCTCGACGCCGGCGTTCAGGGCCAGCAGGTTGGTCTGGAAGGCGATCTCGCTGATCACGCCGATGATCTGGCCCATCTCTCCGGCGCTGGAGGAGACGTCGTCCATCGCGGTGCGTGTCTGATCCATGATCTGGCTGCCATGCGCGGCGACCTGGCGGGCGCGGGCCGCCATCTCCTCCGCCTGGCGGCTGCGCGTGGCTGAATCGCGCACGGCCTCGGTCATCTCGTTCAGCGCGGCGGCGGTTTCCTCCAGGCTGGCCGCCTGCTGTTCGGTGCGGCGCGCAAGATCGTCGGAGGCCGCCGCGATCTCGCCGGTGCCGTTGCCGATCTGGCCGGCGGAATGGCGCACCGATCCGATGATGCTGGCAAGCTGTTCGACCGTTTCGTTGAAGCGGGTGCGGGCCGACAGTTCCGGGTCCAGCCGGGTGGTCAGATCGCCTTCGGCCAGACGGCCAAGGGCGCCCGACAGGGCCTCGAAGGCACGTTGCTGGGCATCCTCGACCTCTTTGCGGCGACCGTCGATCTGGTCCAGATAGGTCGAGATCGACAGGTCGATGTCCAGCAGGGACGCCCGCATCAGGACCGAGATGTCATCGGCCAGGCGCTTGCGGCTGGCGGCGGTCCAGGCGCGGCGTTCGCCCAGCATGTCGCGGATCACATAGTCCAGCACAAGGCCATAGCCACCGATGTACCAGCGCGGCTCCAGCCCGATCCGTGCATGCACCGCGCCGATGCGGCGGACCGACAGCGCATAGTCGGCGCCGAACTCTCCGGATGCGATACGGGCCCAGTGCTGGGCCTGGCTGCTTCTGGCGCGCTCGGTATGGGCATTGTCGGTGAAATATCGGCGCAGGACGGGGGTCGCCGCGATCTTGGTGTAGAATTCGGACAGGGCCGGGCCAACGCTGGCCGCGATCCGGGGGGCCAGGGCCTTGAGCCGGGCCTGCGCCGGGGCGTCCAGGCCCAAAAAGTCCAGCCTGTCCTGCAGGTGGATCGTGTCGTGGGAATCGGGGTGTGTCACCGCTTGATCCTTTCGCATGGCAAAGGCGGACAAGCGCAGCAATAGACCCCGCGCGTTAAGGAACGCTGAATACCGGACAGGGCGGTTCAAAAATATCACGGGGGATAAGGTGCAGGATTCTGTTGCCAGGCTCCTGCGGGCCCCGCCTTACGCTGCTAGGCGCAAGGGCTTAGGTTTCGATCTTGCGGACTGCTTACGCAGCCAGCGCGACCGGAGCACGGTTGTCATTGGCAACTGTACGTTTTGCACCGATAACGGTAGTAGCTCACCGAGACAAAGCATAACCCCTTTAGACGTTCGTCGATCCTGTTTCGGCCCCATTCGCCCCCAATGAAGGGTTGTTTGGTGGAGCCGCCGGGTACCGCCCCCGGGTCCGATCCGCTTATTACGAGCGCGTTTATGTCCATAGTCGGAATTGCTTCCGACAGGACCGATATAGGTCATCGGCACGGATGCGGCAAGGGGTCGGAACCCCGGGCCTTGGGTGCGGGTTTGACCGCAGACCCACAACCGGAGAGAACGATGACCTTCCGCACCCTGACCGCCGCCGCCCTGATCCTGTCGCCCACCGCGCTGATGGCGCAGGAGGCCATGCGCGGTGCCCCGCCGGCCGATGCGATGGCCCTGTCCGAGATCGTCGCCAAGATGGAGACGGACCTGTCCGCAGAGCTGGGCTATATCGAGGATATCCAGTGGGACGACGATGGCTATTACGAGGTCGAATACCGCACCCAGGACAACCGCGAGGTCGAGATGCGCGTCGATCCGACGACCGGCGAAGCGATGGCGCGCTGATTGCGCCATCCAGAATGCGAACGGGCGGCCCTTGCGGCCGCCCGTTTCGTTTTGTGCGTCAGGCCACTTTGGCCAAGGGTTGCGCGGTCTGTTCGATCAGCGCGTCATGCAGGGCCTTGATGCCGGGCGCCAGCGCCGTGCGTTCCAGGATGAACTGCACGTCCACCGGCCGCGGTCCCTGTGTTGCCCCGATCGCCTCCAGCCCCGCGGCCGCCAGCGCGTTCAGACCGCGGCTGAGCACCGCCAGGCCCTCTAGGTCGCGGCCCACGGCCGAGGCCATGGCCACCGCCCGCGACGACACCTGTGCCGAGGGATAGCGTTCGGCCAGGTCCTTTTCCACGCGGCGCAGCACCTTGAGGCTGCTGTCGACATAATGCGTGATCGTGTTGGCGTTGGACACCTTGCTGACGATGCGCACGCGGTGGCGGGTCAGCACCTCCAAGATGAACGCGTCATAGCCCTTGGCGCCGACCATGTCCTGTTCGAACAGTTCCAGCGCAAAGACGTTCAGGCCTGTCACGATCTCCACCGCCGGGGTGGGGGCGGGCTGGTCGTCGATCAGCGTGCCGGGATCATGCGGCTCGAACGCGTTGGTCACGCGCAGGGGGACGCCGGACTGGCGCAGGGTCTTGGCGGCCTTGGGGTGGATCGCCTCCATTCCCAGGTTCGACAGCTGGTCGGCCACGTCATAGTTCGTGCGACCCAGCTTGCGCACCGCATCCGCCCCGACCAGGTTCGGGTCGGCCGAGGACAGGTGGAATTCCTTGTGGATGATCGCCTCGCGGGCGCCGGTCAGTGCCGCCAGCCTTGAAAACGTCACCTCGGAATAGCCGCGGTCGAATTCGCGCATCAGCCCCTCGGTGCACTGGGCGTATCCCGTGACGATGGGCATTTCGGTCGTGGGATCGACGCCGGCCATCGCGCCGGTGATTCGCTCCTCCAGCGTGACCTGTTCCGTGTCGCGCCATCCCGACAGGTCGACGAACCGTGCCTGGATGCCCACGCGCTGCAGCATCAGGGTGGTGACGAAGGCGGAATGCGCCTCTCCCAGTCCCGACAGCAGTTCACGCGTGTGCAGCATGTGTTCCTCCAGCCGGAAATGGCCATAGGAGCACAGGCGCTGCAGGTCGATCAGGCAGTTGCGCGCCCCGACCAGCCGGTCGCGGACAAAGGCGTCGGCGCGTTCCAGGTCACCGGGATGATCCAGAACCGCCCGATGCGCCTCGATCATCGCCTCGCTGGCACGGTCTAGCGCGGCCAGCCAGCCGTGATCGCCGTCGCCCGACGCGAAGGCGGCGTAAACGCCCGGCTCTCCGGACTTCTTGTGTTCCAAAAGCAGGTTCGTGATGCCGCCAAAGGCCGACACCACGAAGATCCGGCCATAGGGCGCGTCGCGGTCGGCGATCAGCACCGTGTCGCGCAGCTCGTGCACGCGCGACATCGACGTGCCGCCGATCTTCTCGACCGTATGACCCATCACGCGGTCTCGGCAGGGGCGTAGCTGCCGTCCTCCTGATGCACCTCGGTCCCGGTGACGGGCGGGTTGAAGCAGCAGGCCATGACCAGCGTCTCCTCGGCCCGCAGGATGTGCTTGTCATGCAGGTTCAGCGCATACATCACGCCGGGCGTGATCTCATGCGTCTCGCCGGTGCCCAGATCGGTGATCGAGCCCTTGCCCTGCATGCAGAACACGCTTTCGAAATGGTGCTTGTAGTGGAACTGGTGCTCCGATCCGGCCTGCAGCGTGGTGATGTGGAACGAAAAGCCCATCCCGTCATCGGCCAGCAGCATCCGGACCGAATTCCATTGCGCATCCGACACCGAACGGTCGGTGTCCTTCAGTTTGTTGAAATCACGTACGATCATGTGAATTACTCCGCAGCAATCTTGGTGGTGGCAAGGACGTCGCGGGCGGCATCCAGCAGGATGTCGAAGCCGCGCGACAGCAGCGTGTCGGGGGTGGTCAGCGGGGCCAGGACCTTGACGACCTGATCCTCGTTGCCCGATGTCTCGATGATCAGCCCGCCGTCGAAGGCGCGCTTGCAGATGGCGGCCGCCAGATCGCCCGATCCGACGTCGACGCCGCGCATCAGGCCGCGACCCTTCAGATAGGCGCCGGGCACCAGTTCGGCCAGTTCGGTCAGCCGGGTCTGGATCAGGTCGGCGCGCCGCGCCAGATCTGCCTCGAACGCGTCGTCGGACCAGAACTTCTCGATCGCCACGCGGGCGGTCACGAAGGCATGGGTGTTGCCGCGGAACGTGCCGTTGTGTTCGGCCGGACCGAAGACGTCATGTTCCGGGCGCACCAGAACCATCGCCAGCGGCAGGCCAAAGCCCGAGATCGATTTTGCCAGCGGCACCAGGTCGGGCATCACGCCCATCTCCTCGAACGAGAAGAACTTGCCCGTGCGTCCGCAACCCGCCTGGATGTCGTCCATGATCAGCAGGGCGCCGTGGCGCTTGGCGATATCCGCGATGGCGCGGACGAATTCGGCGGACGCGGCGTTCAGGCCGCCTTCGCCCTGCACGGTCTCCAGCATGATGGCGGCAGGGGCGTCGATGCCGCCCGAATTGTCCGACAGCATTTGGTCCAGCAAGGCCGCGCTGTCCAGCCCGTCGGCATAGCCGTCGAACGGCACGCGGGTCACGCCCTGCGTCTCCATCCCGGCGCCACCGCGATGGTATCCGTTGCCGGTCGCGGCAAGCGCGCCCATCGTCACGCCATGAAAGCCATTGGTGAAGGCCACGACATTGGTACGGCCGGTCGACTTGCGGGCGATCTTCATCGCCGCCTCGACCGCATTGGCACCGGT
Source organism: Paracoccus haeundaensis (assembly GCF_006239215.1). Classification (NCBI taxonomy): domain Bacteria; kingdom Pseudomonadati; phylum Pseudomonadota; class Alphaproteobacteria; order Rhodobacterales; family Paracoccaceae; genus Paracoccus; species Paracoccus haeundaensis. The sequence goes on along the minus strand of NZ_VDDC01000012.1, from coordinate 73,809 downwards.
GGGGCCGGTGAACATCACGCGATGATCCATGCCGCGCGGCGTCAGGATGTGGCGTTCAAAGGCGTCAAGGAACGCCGCCTTGGTCGTGGTGTGCAGATCCAGGCCGTGCGCGATTCCGTCACACGCGATATGGTCGATCAGTGCGGACTTCATGTCCGGATCGTTGTGACCATAGTTCAGCGACGAGCAACCGGCCAGAAAGTCGATGTAGTCGCGTCCGTCCGCACCGGTCATCACCGAGCCGCTGGCTTTGGTGAAGACTGTGGGAATCCCCCGGCAATAGGATCGGGCCGCGCTTTCGCGGCGTTCGAAAATGGCGGTTCCGGGCATGGTGGCGGTCATGTCTTTGGGCATGGGAAGTCCTTTCGCATCATGTGCGTCAGTCTGAATGCTTCGACGGGCAAAGGGATCAGGCGGCGCGGGCCTGACCGGCGTGACGGGGCAGGGTGATCGTGACCATATGCTCGGTCGCGTGCCGTCCGTTGAAATGATCGTTGCGGGTATAGTGAGGATCGTCGCTCAGCCGCCCGCCCTGCTGGCGGGCAAAGCTGCGGAACAGAGCCCAGGACGCGTCGTTGTCGCGGGTGATCGTCGTATTCAGCCGCTGCGCATCGGCGCATTCATCGCGTTCCACCAGATGCGTCAGCATCTTGCGGGCCAATCCCAGACCGCGCGCATCCGGTCCGACAGCAACCTGCCACACGAAAAGCGCGTCCTCGTTCGGGATCATGTGCCCCGAGATCCAGCCCACGATCTGGTCGTCCAGCAGTGCCACGACACAGGTGTCGCGGAAATGCTCGGCCTGCACCAGATTGCAATACATCGAATTCTCGTCCAGCGGCTTGCAGGTCCGGACCAGCTCCCAGATGGCGGCGCCATCGGTCGGGTCGGGCTTGCGCAGCGTCAACTGGCGGGGGCGTTCGAGTTCTTGCACGTCTTTGGGCATGGGCGGCGGATCCTCAATTGCTTCGTCCCTCTAACTAGTCAAAACGCGTCTTGGTTGCAACCTTGGCGTGGAAAATACGCGGGATTTCGTCTAAGACCTTACGCTGGCGTGATATTTGGACACGGCCGCGTGACCGCGAGGTTCGCCTGCCGAAATATCAGGTTCCGAAAGCATGCCATATTGCCCTGTTCCGCGCGCTGATGGCATACAGGAGGGCATGAGCCAGCCGCCCGCCATTCCGCGTACCGACGCCGCGCTGATCGCGCTGCGGCGGATCCTGCGCGCCACCGAGCATTATGAACGCGACCTTGCCCAGGCCGCCAAGCTGACCCCTGCCAAGCTGCGCGTCCTGCAGATCCTTGCCGGAACCGAGACGCGGTCCGCCATGCCGACCCAGCTGTCGACCCAGATGGGCGTCAGCCAGGCGACCGTGACGGCGCTGGTCGATCAGCTGGACAAGCTGGGCCTGACGCAGCGTCAGCGGTCCAGCACCGACCGCAGGCAGCTGCACGTGATCCTGACGGATGCCGGGCTGGACGCGCTGCGCAACGCGCCCGACGCGCTGCAGCAGCACTTCGTGACCGGTTTCCAGGCCCTGCAGGATTGGGAACAGGCGATGCTGGTCGCATCGCTGGAACGCGTCGCGGCGATGCTGAATGCGCAAGGCATCGATGCATCGCCGCTGCTGACCCTGGGCGACATCAGCCGCCCGCGCGGCTGATCAGGTCGCGCTGCCCCAGGGGCCGTGCGGATCGTCGATCCCGTCCAGGCGCTGGAACCCGTGGGCACCGAAGAAGTCGCGCTGCGCCTGGATCATGTTCGCGGTACCGCGCGCGGTGCGCATCATGTCGAACCACATCAGCCCGGATGCCAGGGCGGGCAGGGCGTGGCCCGCGGCGATGCCCTGCGACACCACCCGGCGCAGACCCGGCAGGGCGCCTTCGATCAGGTCGGCGAAGAACGGCGCCATGATCAGGTTGCGGGCCGGATCGTCCGCCAGCGCGTCGGCCATGTCGTTCAGCATGGTCGACCGGATGATGCACCCCGCCCGCCAGACACGTGCGATCTCTGGCAGGTCCAGCGTCCAGCCGAACCGTTCCGAGGCGCCCGCGATCATCGTGAAGCCCTGTGCATAGCACAGGATCTTTCCCGCGATCAGCGCCTGTTCCAGATCGTCGGGCGTCAGGTCGACCGCGCCGGGGGCGGCGCCGAATCGGGCCTGGCCCGCCTGCCGTTCGTCCAGGCGCGCGCTGACGTTGCGGGCCATCACCGCAGCCTCGATCACCGGGATGGGCGCGGACAGGTGCTGCGCCTCGATGGCGGTCCAGCGGCCGGTGCCCTTCTGGCCGGCGCGGTCCAGGATCACGTCGGGCATCGCGGCTCCGGTATGCGGGTCCCGCGCCGCGGTGACCTTGGCCGAGATCTCGATCAGATAGCTGGACAGCGTGCCGCGGTTCCAGTCGGCGAAGATGTCGGAGATCGCCGGGGCCTCTAGCGTCAGCCCGTCGCGCATCAGGCCATAGGCCTCGGCGATCATCTGCATGTCGGCATATTCGATGCCGTTATGGACCATCTTGACGAAATGCCCCGCGCCCGCGTCGCCCATCCGTGCGGCACAGGGGGTGCCGTCATCGGCCTTGGCGGAGATGGCGGTCATCACATGCGCCACGCGGTCCCAGTCCGCGGCGTCGCCGCCGCCCATGATCGCGGGACCGTGGCGTGCGCCCTCCTCTCCGCCGGACACGCCCATGCCCAGGAACCGGAAGGGCAGGCCGGCCGCGGCGCGGCGGTTGGTGTCGTGAAAATCGGCATTGCCCGCGTCGATCACCAGATCGTCGGCGTCCAGCAGCGGCGCCAGCGCCTGCAGCTGATCGTCGACCGCCTGTCCCGCCGGGACCATCAGGATGATCGCGCGCGGCGGCGTGATGGCCTGGACCAGCGCCTGCAGGGAATCGGTGGGGATCACGCGGGGGGCCAGATCGCCGGCCTGGGCAGCAAAGCGGTGCGTAACCTCGGTCGTGCGGTTCCACACGGCAATGGGAAAGCCCTTTTCGGCGATATTCATGGCCAGGGCGGCCCCCATCGTCCCAAGCCCGATCAGCCCGATTTCTGCCTGCGCCATCGCCGTCCTCCTGCGGATAGTTTGGTCGCGGTTTACGCTAACGGCCGGGCGGTGTCACGGGGGCGCGGCCCCGGACGCAGATCAGCGTCTGCAGCCCGGTCGCGACATGGGTCCGCGCGGATCCGTGGACCGCATGGACGTCCAGCTGGCACACGGTCAGCGTCCGGCCCGCCTTGACGACCCGGCCGATGGCCTCCAGCCAGTCGCCTTGCGCGGGGTTCAGCAGGTTCAGCTTGAATTCGGTCGTCAGCACGTCGTCGCCCTGGGGGAACAGCGTCAGCGCGGCATAGCCCCCGGCGCTGTCGGCCAAGGCCGTGGTTGCGCCGGCATGAAAATATCCCATCTGCTGGGTCAGTTCCGGCCGGAAGGGCAGGCGCAGCGTGACCTCGGCAGGGCGGATGGCGGCGATCTCGGCACCAAGATGGCGCATCAGGCCCTGGTTGCGAAAGCTGTCCTCGATGCGGGCGATGGTGTCGGGTGTCAGGGTGGTGGGGGTCAAGCGCTGCTCCTCCTGCTGGCTTGGGCGCAGTCTGGGCGCGGGCGGGGCAGGGGAAAAGCCCCGATGGCGGGACGGACGCGGGGTCACCATGCGAAACGGGGCCCGCATGGGGCCCCGTCGCGGTCATTCGGCGGTCTGGTTCAACCGCGGCGGGTGACCGCCTGCAGGGCCAGCGCGCCCAGGGCGATCTTGACCATATCGCCCAGGATGAAGGGTGCGACGCCCACGGCAAGCAGCCGGTCGGCCGGCACGAAGGCCGACAGCCAGATCAGGCCGGGCACATAGATCGCCACGGTCCCGGCCAGCATCGCCACCGCCCGCATGCCCAGGCCGCGGCCCTGCGCCAGCGCGCCGGTCACGATCATGGACAGGGCCATGCCGATCAGAAAGCCGGTGGTAGGCCCCGCCAGATAGGCCAGGCCCAGCCCGCGTTCCGGCGAACCGGCAAAGACCGGCAGCCCGGCCAGCCCCGCCGCCATGTACGCCCCCATCGCGGCCAGGCCGAGGCGCGGCCCCAGACCGGCGGCGATGACCAGCACAGCCAGCGTCTGCAGCGTCATCGGCACCGGCCAGAACGGCACCTGCACCCTGGCGCCAAGCGCGATCAGCGCGGCGGCGGCCAGGGTCAGTCCGATCTTGGCGCCAAGGCTTTGTTCGGCGATGCGGTCGCGTGCGAGCAGCATGGGATGTCCCTTTCATCGAGATGTCGCGAATCGAGGGCAGCCTGCTGCGCCCCGGTTGCCGCGCATCAGACCCCAAACGGGGGGGCACGCACAAGCCTTCAGATGACAGGCGCCGGACATGCGGCCGCAAGGCCCTGTCGACGCGGCATTTTCGATGCTCGAAACGCTGCGCCAAAATGTCGCAATCCGGCGACCGCAGGGGTCACCGGACGGATGCGGCCGGAAACCCGATACCTATTTACAGGGCGCGCGCGCACGTAAGGGCGGCCACCGTGCCTCGATGCGCAATTTTCGGTCGTCAGCGCCGATTTAGCCGCCCCAAGCGACTGTTTTCCGCCGACCAAGGGTGCTAAGCCATCCGCCAATTGCATGCCGCGACAAGGGTTCGAGACATGGCTGACGACTATCCATCGGTGGACCGCGTCATGGGAGGGCCTGCGGGCTGGATCTCGATCGCGTTCCCGACGATCCTGTTCCTGTACTTCCTGGGACTGCTGCCGGAAATCGCGCAAGGCCCGCAGGTCTATGGCTTTGACTGGGTGCCCTCGCTGGGGGTGCAGCTGTCGGTCCTTCTGGACGGGCTGTCGATGACATTCGCCCTGCTGATCACCGGGATCGGCGCGGCGGTCACGCTGTATTCGGCGCGCTATCTGGGCGATCACCCGGATTATCCGCGTTTCGTCAGCTATCTGCTGATGTTCATGGTCGGCATGCTGGGCCTGGTCCTGGCCGACAACCTGATCATGCTGTTCGTGTTCTGGGAGATCACGACCATCGCGTCCTATCTGCTGATCGGCTTCAACGCCGACAGCGCGGCGTCGCGCCGGTCCGCGCTGCAGGCGCTGCTGGTGACGGGGACGGGGGGGCTGATCCTGCTGGCCGGCCTGATCGTGCTGGGCACGGTCGCGGGCACGTCGCAGCTGTCGCAGATCGTGACGATGGGCGACATGATCCGCGCGCATCCCTGGTACCTGGGCATCCTGCTGCTGTTCCTGGCGGGCGCGTTCACGAAATCGGCGCAGGTGCCGTTCCACTTCTGGCTGCCCAACGCGATGGCGGCCCCTACGCCCGTATCGGCCTATCTGCATTCGGCCACGATGGTGAAGGCGGGCGTGTTCCTGATGGCGCGCATGAACCCCGCGCTGGGCGGGACGGATGCGTGGTTCTGGATCCTGACGCTGTTCGGCGGGGTCACGGCGGTCTTCGCCTCGGTCATGGCGCTGCGCCAGACCGACATCAAGCAGGTGCTGGCCTATACCACGCTGATGGCGCTGGGCACGCTGACCATGTTCATCGGCGCGGGCACGCATTACGCCATCGTCGCGGCAATGCTGTTCCTGGTGGTGCATTCGCTCTACAAGGCGGCGCTGTTCCTGATGATCGGCATCGTCGATCATGCCACCGGCACGCGCGATGCGGGTGTCCTGGGCGGCCTGTCCAAGGCGATGCCGCTGACCGGGCTTGCCGCCGCGCTGGCCGCGATCAGCATGGCGGGCATTCCGCCGATGATCGGCTTTATCGGCAAGGAATTCATGTACAAGGCCGGCATGGGGCTGGACGGGTTCGGCGCGTTCTGGGTGACCGCGATGGCCTTCGCGGCATCGGTCCTGATGTTTGCCGTCGGCGGCATCGTCGCGCTCAAGCCGTTCCGCGGCGATCTGCGCCCGACCCCCACCACTCCACATGAGGGGCCGTGGGCGATGCTGGCGGGTCCGCTGGTCCTTGGCGCACTGTCGCTGATCTTCGGCCTGCTGCCGGGCGTGCTGGGCCACTACCTGGTCGGACCCGCCACCCATGCCGTCTTCGGAGAGGTCCGCGAGGTGCACCTGTACCTGTGGGGCGGCATCAACATGGCGCTGATCCTGTCGCTGCTGACCTTCCTGGCGGGCTGGCTGGTCTATCGCCGCCATCAGGCGATCCGCGATCGCCTGGCCGCGTTCGAGGCGCGCAGCCCGATCGATTTCGACGCGGGCTGGGACCGTCTGCTGGACGGGTTCAAGGCCTTCGCCGCCTGGCAGACCAACCTGATCCAGACCGGCAGCCTGCAGCGCTACATGGCCGTGATGTTCGCGACCTTTGTCGTGATGGTCGGCGGCTCGTATCTGATCAAGGGCGCGTTCCAGGGCGTGCCGGGCCTGTCGGCCGAGGGCGTGCACCCGATCCAATGGACGGTGCTGGGCCTGATCGTGGCGGGCGCGATCCTGACCGTCTGGACGCACAGCCGCATGACGGCCATCGCCGGGATGGGCGCGTCGGGCATCGGCGTGTCGCTGATCTTCATCATGTTCAGCGCCCCCGACGTGGCCATCACCCAGCTGCTGGTCGAGGTGCTGGTCGTCGTGCTGGTCAGCGTCGTCATGCTGCGCCTGCCCTATCTGCCGCGCCGGTCCAAGACCCGGTTCCGCACCGGACACGCGGTCATCGCGGGGGGCGCGGGCCTGGTCACGACCTTCTTGCTGATGTCGGTGATGGCGACCGATTTCGACCGCCGCCTGACGTCCTTCTTCGAGGCCGCGTCCTATCCCGAGGCGCATGGCCGCAACATCGTCAACGTCATCCTGGTCGACTTCCGCGCCTTGGATACGTTCGGAGAGATTACCGTCGTGGCCATCGCCGCCATCGCCGCGTTCGCCCTGCTGCGCGGTGCCACCCGCCGCAAGCCCGAGGAGGAGAGCTGAGATGCAGTCGCTGATCCTGACCACCACCACGCGCCTGCTGGCGGCCCTGCTGCTGATGTTCTCGGTCTATGCGCTGCTGCGCGGGCACAACCTGCCCGGCGGGGGCTTCATCGGCGGGCTGATCGGGGCCACGGCGTTCATCCTCTATACCATCGCCACCTCGGTCGACGAGGCGCAGGCCGCGCTGCGCATCGATCCGTCGAACCTGGCGATGGCGGGCCTGGGCGTCGCGGCCCTGGGGGGCATCGGCGCGGCCTTCGCGGGCCAGCCCTTCTTCACCGGACAGTGGCTGTTCCTGTTTCGCGACGGCGACAGCTATGTGCCGCTGTCCACCGTCCTTGTCTTCGACATCGGAGTCTACATGGCCGTCTTCGGCGGAATCCTGACCCTGGTCTTTGCCCTGGAACAGGAGATCTGATTTGGAAATGCTGCTTGCCCTGTCCGTCGGCGTCCTTGTCGCCGCGTCGGTCTATCTGATGCTGGACCGCAACATCCTGCGCTTCCTGTTCGGGCTGGCGCTGCTGTCGAACGCGGTCAACCTGCTAATCTTTGCCAGCGGCCGTCTGACCCCGGGCGCGCCCCCGCTGATTGATGCGGGCGAATATGCGCCCACCGGCGTCGTCGCGAACGCCCTGCCGCAGGCGCTGGTGCTGACCGCGATCGTGATCGGGTTCGGCCTGCTGGCCTTCACCCTGGCGCTGGTCTATCGCGCGTTCATGACCCTGGGCACCGTCAACAGCGACGAGATGCGCGTGGCCGAGCCCGTCGATGCGGGCAAGGAGGCCGGGAAATGAGCTGGCTTCTGGTCTATCCGATCCTGATCCCGCTGCTGACGGCGGTCCTGTCCTATCTGTTCCGCAAATCGCCCGCCGGGCGCTGGATCTCTGTCGCGGGGACGGTCGCGCTCTTGCTGGCCAGCGTCGTCCTGATGGCCGAGGTGCTGGAGGAGGGCGTCGTCGCCGCCCAGATGTCCAACTGGCAGGCGCCCTTCGGCATCACGCTGGTGGCCGACCTGCTGGGTGCGGTCATGGTCGTCATCACCGCCATCACCGGCCTCGCCACGGTGATCTATACCCTGTCCGAAATCCCCCAACGGCTGGAACGGCTGGGTTTTCACGCCCTGCTGCAGACGCTGCTGATGGGCGTCTGCGGGGCCTTCGTCACGGGCGACCTGTTCAACCTGTATGTCTGGTTCGAGGTCATGCTGATCTCCAGCTTCGGCCTGCTGGTGCTGGGGGCCAGCCGCGAACAGCTGGACGGCGGCATCAAGTACGTGTTGTTGAACCTGGTCTCGACGATCATGTTCCTGGCGGGAACCGGTCTGCTGTACGGCCTGACCGGTACGCTGAACATGGCCGACCTGCACCTGGCCGTCCGCGAGGTCGAGAATACCGGCCTGCTGACCACTGTCGCGGTGATGTTCATGGTGGCCTTCGGCGTCAAGGCGGCGCTGTTCCCGCTGTTCTTCTGGCTGCCGGCCTCCTATCACACGCCCCCGGTGGCGGTGTCGGCGATCTTCGCGGGCCTGCTGACCAAGGTGGGCGTCTATGCCCTGATCCGGATGTTCACGCTGGTCTTCGACCAGGATGTCGGGTTCACGCACACGATCCTGCTGTGGGCGTCGGTGGTGACGATGGTCACGGGCGTTCTGGGCGCTGCGGCGATGAACGACTTCCGTCGCATCCTGTCGTTCCACATCATCAGCCAGATCGGCTACATGGTCCTGGGACTGGCGCTATACACGCCGCTTGGCCTGATGGGGGCGGTGTTCTACCTGGTCCACCATATCATCGTGAAGGCGAACCTGTTCTTCGTCGCGGGCGTGGCCAAGCGCATTGCCGGATCGACCGATCTGGCGCGCATCGGCGGCCTTTACGCCCATGCGCCGGTGCTGGCCTTCCTGTTCCTGATCCCGGCATTCTCGCTGGCGGGCTTTCCGCCGCTGTCGGGCTTCTGGGCGAAATACGTGGTCGTCAAAGCCGCGCTGGACCTGGAAATGTGGTTCGTGGCCGGGGTGTCGCTGGCGGTCGGTCTGCTGACCATCTTCTCGATGACCAAGATCTGGGGCTCGGCCTTCTGGCCGGCGCATCCGGACGGGGTCAAGCCGCGTCTGTCGGACCTGCCGATGGGCGACCGGATGGCGCTGATGCTGCCGATCGTCGCGCTGGCAGCGCTGACCTGCATCATCGGCCTGTTCCCGGAATCCTTCGTGCTGTTCGCCGAACGGGCGGCCGCGCAGCTGCTTGATCCGACCGACTATGTCACGACCGTCCTGGGGGTGCAGCCATGAACCTGTTCGCCATCAACATGGTGCTGGCCTTTGCCTGGGTCGCGTTGACCGGCGGGTTGACCCTGGGGGGACTGACGACCGGCTATCTGGTCGGCATGGCCGCGATGTGGCTGGTCCGTCCGCTGTTTCCCGATACCGGGGTCTATTTCCGGCGCCTCTACTACTGGACGCGGCTGATCGTGATGTTCGTCTATGAACTGGTGGTCAGCTCGATCCCGGTCGTGCGCGACGTGCTGACGCCCGGACAGTCGTCGCAGCCCGCGCTGATCGCGGTGCCCATCACGGTGACGACCGACCTGCAGATCACGCTGCTGGCCAACTTCATCTCGCTGACCCCGGGCACGCTCAGCCTCGACGTGTCCGAGGACCGCAGCACGCTGTATATCCACGCAATGTTTGGCGACGACCCGGACGCGATCCGCGCGCAGATCCGCGACCGGTTCGAGGTCTGGGTCCGCGAGGCGACGGAGTGAACGACATGACCCTGCTGGAATTTGTAATCCTGTTCGGCTTTGCCCTGGTGATCCTGGGCGTCGTGCTGGCCGCGATCCGGCTGGTGCGGGGGCCAAGCCTGGCGGACCGGATCGTGGCGCTGGACCTGATGACGGTGCAGCTGGTCTCGTTCGGCGGCCTGACGGCGCTGCTGTCGGGCAGCGCGGGCTTTCTGGATGTGGCCGTCGTGCTGGCACTGGTCGGCTTTCTGGCGACCGTGTGCCTGGCGCGCTATCTGGAGCGTCGCATTCTGCTCAAGGCGGAGGAACTGACATGATGCATGACATCATCGTGGCGATCTTGGTGCTGTCCGGCGGCATTTTCTGTTTCGCGGCGGGGATGGGGGTGCTGCGGCTGCCCGACCTGCTGACGCGGATGCATGCCTCGACCAAGGCGGGAACGCTGGGTTCGGGCCTGATCCTGGTGGCCGTGGCCGTGCAGTTCGCCGAAGGGACGGTCATCGCGCGGGCGGTGGCGGCGATCCTGTTCTTGCTGATGACCGCGCCGGTCGCGGCCCATCTGATCGGCCGAGCGGCCTTTCGCACTGGCGTGCCGATGGTCGACCGGACCGTCTGCGAGGACGGCGTGGCCGACGCGCTGCGCGCCCGTCCGGGCGAGCAGGCGCCGGACTAGGACCTGTGCCCCGGCGGCGGGCGACGGGGCTTTTCAACGCGCTGCCGTGGGCGTAAAGCTGTCCAATTGGCGGACGAACCGCCCGATCTGAAAGAGCGCATGAGCCAGGACATCCCCACCATCACCCGCACCGAAGACCTCGCCCGTTTCTGCGAGGCCGCAAAGCTTGCCCCCTATGTGACCGTCGACACGGAGTTCCTGCGCGAGCGGACCTATTGGTCCAAGCTGTGCCTGATCCAGCTGGCGATCCCGCCGGCATCGACGGCCAAGACCGGCGGGGGCGACGTCGTCTTGGTCGATCCCCTGTCCGAGGAGCTGTCGCTGGAACCGCTTTATGACCTGTTCCGCCACGAGGCGACGGTCAAGGTGTTCCATGCCGCCCGCCAGGATCTGGAGATCTTCTATCACGACGCGCAGCTGTTCCCGGTGCCGCTGTTCGACACCCAGGTCGCGGCCATGGTCTGCGGTTTTGGCGAACAGGTCGGCTACGAGACGCTGGTCCGCAAGATCGCCCGGGCCGACCTGGACAAGTCGTCGCGTTTTACCGACTGGTCGCGCCGTCCGCTGTCGGATGCGCAGGCCGCCTATGCGCTGGCCGACGTGACCCATCTGCGGGTGATCTATGAATACCTGTCGGCCGAGCTGAAGAAGACCGGCCGCGAGGCGTGGCTGGCCGAGGAGATCGCGGTCCTGGAGGACCCCGAGACGTATATCACCCGCCCCGAGGAGGCCTGGCTCAAGGTGCGCACCCGCACCAACTCGCCCCGCTTTCTGGCGATCCTGCGCGAACTGGCGCGGTTCCGCGAAAGCTATGCCCAGGCCCGCGACATCCCCCGCAGCCGCGTCTACAAGGATGACGCGATGATCGAGTTGGCCTCGACCAAGCCGCTGACCGAGGCCGATCTGGGCAAGTCCCGTCTTCTGCTGCGCGAGGCGCGCAAGGGCGACATCGCCAACGGCATCCTGGCCGCGGTCAAGGCCGGGATCGAATCCAAGGACCTGCCCCAGCCCAAGGGCGACGAACCCGGCAAGCCCGGCAATGCCGCCCTGTCGGACCTGCTGCGCGTGCTGCTGAAGGCCAAGGCCGATGCGGCTGGCGTCGCGCCCAAGCTGATCGCGTCGTCGTCCGAACTGGACGCGCTGGCCACCGGCAGCCGTGACCTGCCGGCATTGCAGGGCTGGCGGGCCGAGGTCTTTGGCCGCGACGCTTTGCGCCTGGCCGCCGGGGAGATCGCGCTGTCGGCCAAGGGCGGCGCGGTCCGGGTCGTGCCGGTCGGATAGGCGATGCACCCGCCGGTCGCCCTGACGCGCCCCTGGCCCGAGGATGCCGACGACATCGCGGCAGCCCTGGCCGATTGGGACGTCGTGCGCTGGCTGACCACGCTGCCCTGGCCCTATGGCACGGCTGACGCGCGCGATTTCATCGCGGCCGCGGGGTTGGACGAACATGCGATCCGTCTGGACGGACGGCTGGTCGGCATGGTCCAGGCGGGCCGCGTCTTTGGCATCTGGATCGCACCGGACCGGCAGGGGCAGGGGATCGGCCGGCGCGCGGGCGTGCTGGCCCTGTCGCGCCTGTTCCTCTCCGGCGCGACCGAGGTGCATGCCCACTGCCTGATCGGCAACGACCGTTCAGCGCGCCTTCTGGCTTGGCTGGGGTTTCGGCCCTATGGTCGGACGGTGCTTCAGTCGCGCCCGCTGCGGGCCGAGGTTCCGGCCGAGATGCTGCATCTTGACCGTGACACGTTTCAGCAGCGCCACGCGATCGCGTTGACGACGCCGCGCCTGCGCATCGACGCGGTGACCCCCGACGACCTGCCCGCGCTGCACCGCATCGTGACCAAGCCCGACGTGGCGCGGATGCTGCTGCGCTATGACCCTGCCATGACACTGGACGATGTCCAGCCGCTGTTGCTGCAGGGCGCGTTGCTTCCGCCGTTGCGGCTGGCGGTCCGATACAGGGGGCAGGTCGTCGGCATCGTGGGCCTGTCCGAAGGCCCACCGCCGCGCCTGAACTATTTCCTGGACCCCGCCCATGCCGGGCAGGGCTTGGGGCAGGAGATGGTCGCCGCGGTCTTTGCAGAACTGGTGGCGCGGTTCGACCCGCCCGAGGTTCTGGCAGGTGCCTTCGTCGACAATGATGCGTCGCGCAAGATCCTGAAAAACCTCGGTTTCCGTCGTGGCGAGGATATGGAGCTGCAGAGCCTTGGGCGTGCGACGCCGGCGCCGGCCGCGCTGTATCGCTGGCGGCCGGGGCTGCTGGGCTAGGCGTCGGGCTGTCGGGGCTGAATGACCCGGAACAGGGCGCGCCGTTCCTCGGGGGTTTCGGCCTGGGGGAAACCGCGCAGGGGCTTTTCCGCTGCGGGTTTGTCCGGCAAGGCCCCGCGCGGCTTGAAATCGGCGCGTCCTTCGGCAAAGCCGATGGCCGAGGGCGAGGGCTTGACCGTCGTGCCGCCTTCGATGATCGGCATGACCTCATCCGCCAGGATGTCGAAGCGGCGGGGCGCGATGCCGGTGTCGCCCTCTGCCACCAGGCAGCCCAGGGCGCGGGTGACGTCGCCCAGATCCGACCGAAGCGGCAGCAGCAGCATCTGGGCGTTCAGCTGCGGGCGGCCATAGTCGGGCTTGCCCTGCAGCGTCAGCCGCGCCATCTGGGGCGCCTTGAACACGCTTTCCAGCACGTCCGAGAACCGTCCCCGCGACGATGTGTTCAGGAAGGCGCAGACGGGCATGCCGCGCACCTCCATGCCCATCAGGTCGATCAGGTGCCGCCCCGCCAGACGCAGGCGACCCGCGCCCGGCGCGATGCGTTCCAGGATGAACGCGTAATCCAGCGTGCGCGCGATGCCCCGCGGATCGACATCCGACCGCGCCGGTATGGCCCGGCCCTTGCGGATGCCGTCCCAGTATTCGCGCATCTCGCGCAGAACGCGGTCCGGCGTGCAGGTTTCATAGTCCTGCAGGCGCACGATCCGTCCCATGGCATCCTGGGGCGGCATTCCCGGCTTGGTGTCTGGTCCGTCTTCCCGGTCCGGCACGGTCAACCCTTTACTCTCTCCGGCCACGGCCGGTCACTGCTCACCCCTGACAATAGCGCGTTCCCCGCCCGCTCGCCGAGTCATTTAATGAACGAATGGTTAAGATGCCTTCCGGTTGCGGGTCTTGACCCCTGCGGCGCGACGGGGCATCCCCGGACGCATCGCGACCAACCGCCAGGGAACATGCCGCCATGATCGAACGCACCGGCCTGATGGTCATCCTGTCATCGCCCTCCGGGGCGGGGAAATCCACGCTGGCGCGGCGGTTGATGGACTGGGACGCGGGGCTGCGCTTTTCGGTCTCGGCCACCACGCGGGCGCCGCGGCCCGGAGAAATCGACGGAGAGCATTACCATTTCACCACCCGCGACGGCTTTCTGCGGATGGTCGCCGAGGGGCAGATGCTGGAACATGCCGAGGTCTTCGGAAACCTTTACGGCAGCCCGCGCGGGCCGGTCGAACAGGCGATGCTGGCCGGGCGCGACACGCTGTTCGACGTCGACTGGCAGGGCGGCCAACAGATCCGGGCATCGGCCCTTGGGGCGCATGTCGTGTCGATCTTCGTGCTGCCGCCGTCGCTGCCCGAACTGGAACGCCGCCTGCGCGGCCGCGGCCAGGACAGCGACGCGGTCATCGCCGGGCGCATGCAGAAAAGCCGATCCGAGATCAGCCACTGGGCCGAATACGATTACGTTCTGGTCAACGACGACCTGGACCAGACCGAGGCGCGGATGCGTGCCATCCTGACGGCGGAACGCCTGCGTCGCGACCGGCAGGCGGGGCTGGGCGCCTTTGTCCGCGACCTGATGTCCGAAGGTGTCGCATGATCTGGTCGCTGGACGGGATCACGCCGCAGATCGACCCGCAGGCCTGGGTCGCGCCGGACGCGCAGGTGATGGGGCGGATCGTACTGGCGCCGGGCGCCTCGGTCTGGTTCGGGGCGGTGCTGCGCGGTGATACCGAGGTGATCGAGGTGGGGCAGGGCAGCAATGTCCAGGACTTGTGCGTGCTGCACACCGATCCGGGCCATCCGCTGGTGATCGGGGCCGATTGCACGATCGGGCACCGTGCGATCCTGCACGGGTGCCGGATCGGCGAAGGTGCGCTGATCGGCATGGGGGCGACGGTGCTGAACGGCGCGGTCATCGGCGCGGGTGCGCTGATCGGGGCGGGGGCGCTGATTCCCGAAGGCAAGGTGATCCCCGGCGGCGCGCTGGTCATGGGCGCCCCGGGCCGCGTCGTCCGGATGCTGGACGCCGATGCGCAGGCGGGGCTGCGGGCATCCGCGGCGCGGTACCGGGACAACGCAGCGCGGTTCCGGGCCGGGCTGTCGCCGGCGGGGGACTGACGCGATGGCGGCCGGGCCGCGCCGGGTCGAAGGGTTCCTGGACGGCATTCCGCTGCCCATGCTGGCCGTCGACCGCGAGGCGCGGGTGATCGCCGCCAATCCGCTGGCGCTGGCGCTGTTCGGTCCGGGCCTGGTCGGGCGACCGTTCGTGACCGTGCTGCGCCATCCTGCCATCGTGCAGGCCGTGGACTGGGTCCTGGACCCGGAGGGGGTGCCTGCGCCTACGCCTGATCAGACGCTGCCCACGGCGCCGGACGGGGTCGCCACCCTGCGCGCCACCTGCGTCGCCGACGGCCGCGAGATCCTGGCCGAGGTGACGGTGGCGCCCCTGCCAAGCCCCCTGGGGCGTGGCGCGACGGTCGCCGTCCTGGACCGCAGCGTGGCCGAGGAGGCCGAGCAGATGCGCCGCGATTTCGTGGCCAATGTCAGCCACGAGCTGAAGACCCCGCTGACCGCCATGACCGGCTTCATCGAGACGCTGCGCGGTCCGGCGCGCGACGACGCCCGCGCCCGCGACCGGTTTCTGGACATCATGGAACGCGAGGCCGCGCGCATGAACCGCCTGATCAGCGAGTTGCTGTCGCTGAGCCGGGTGCAGGCCGAGGAGCGGTCGCGCCCCTCGGGCCGGGTCGATCTGCCGGGGCTGCTGCGTGGAACGCTGGCCATGCTGGCGCCGCGCATCCAGACCGTCGGGGTAAGCGTCGCGACCGAGGGGTTGGACATCGACCTGCGCCTGCCCGGCGACGGCGACCAGCTGACCCAGGTGTTCCAGAACCTGATCGAGAACGCGGTGAAATACGGCGGATCGGGCGGCGTGCTGCGCGTCACGCTGTCGCGCATCGCGCACGAACCGCTGCTGCGCGGGCCGGCCTGGGCCGTGGCCATCGAGGACCGCGGCGATGGCATCGAGGAGCAGCACCTGCCGCGCCTGACCGAGCGGTTCTATCGCGTGGACACCCACCGGTCGCGCGAACAGGGCGGTACCGGGCTGGGTCTGGCCATCGTCAAGCACATCGTGAACCGCCACCGTGGCCGGCTGCGGATCGAGAGCCGGGTGGGGCAGGGCAGCCGCTTTACCGTGATCCTGCCCGAAGGGCTGGCGCGCGGCTGACGGGTCGCGGCCTCTCGCCCTTGGCGGTGGCTTGGCCTATAAGCGGGCGAACGGATTTTTCAGGGGATGTCGTCATGTCGCAATCACCGCAGGTCGATCCCGCCAAGCTGGCCGCCGCCAAGGCGGCGGTCGCGCTGGTCGAGGACGGGATGAGGCTGGGCCTTGGCACCGGCTCGACCGCCAGCGTCATGGTGCGCGAACTGGCCGCCCGCGTGCAGGCCGAGGGTCTGTCCCTGCGCTGCGCCGCGACGTCGCGCGCCACGGCCGAGCTGGCCGAGAGCCTGGGCCTGCGCATCGAGAGCCTGGACGACATCGGCTGGCTGGACATGACCATCGACGGCGCGGATGAGGTCGATCCCGACCTGCACCTGATCAAGGGCGGCGGTGCGGCGCATCTGCGCGAGAAGATCGTGGCCGCCGCCAGCGACCGCATGGTGGTCATCGCCGATCCCGGCAAGGTGGTCGAGACGCTGGGCGCCTTTCCCCTGCCGGTCGAGGTGCTGGAATTCGGGTTCGAGACCACGCGCAAGCTGATCCGCCGCGCGCTGGAGGGGCTGGAGCTGGGCGAGCACGACATCCTGCAACGCCTGAAGGGCAGCGACCCGGTCGTCACGGACGAGGGCAACCTGATCCTGGACCTGCATCTGGAGGTGATCCCCGATCCGTCCGGCCTGGCGCGGGCGCTGTCCTGCATTCCCGGCGTCGTCGAACACGGGCTGTTCCTGGGGATGTGCGATCTGGCCATCATCGGCCGCGAGGATGGCAGCGTGATCGAACTGGCGCGCAACGACATCGACGCCGACATGCTGGCGCAGGAAGGGGAATGACGTGACCTTCGACTATGACCTGTTTGTCATCGGCGGCGGCTCGGGCGGGGTGCGCGCGGCGCGGATCGCGGCGGGCGAGCACGGCGCCAAGGTCGGCCTGGCCGAGGAGAGCCGCATGGGCGGCACCTGCGTCATCCGCGGCTGCGTCCCGAAAAAGCTGATGATCTTTGCCTCTCAGGCCGGGCTGATGGCCGAGGAGATGCGCGGCTATGGCTGGTGCGACGCGCAGGCCGAGGCATTCGACTGGGAGGTGTTCCGCGAGAAGCTGGACGCCGAACTGTCGCGCCTGGAGGTGATCTATCGCGCCGGCCTGACCCGCGCGGGGGTCGAGATCCACGACCAGCGTGCCACGCTGGACGGCCATCACCGGGTCCGGCTGGCCGACGGTACGACGAAGACCGCCCGCCACATCCTGATTGCGGCCGGCGGCCGTCCCGCGCCCATCGGCATTCCTGGAGAGGAGCTGGCGATGATCTCGGACGACCTGTTCCTGATGGACAGGCTGCCGAGGCGCATCCTGCTGGTCGGCGGCGGCTTCATCGCCTGCGAATTCGCGACGATCCTGGCGGGGCTGGGGGTGGACACGGTGCAGGCCTATCGCGGCGACGCGGTGCTGCGCGGTTTCGACCGCGAGGCGCGCGACCTTGCGACGCTGCAGCTGAGCGCGGTGGGCGTGGACCTGCGCCTGGGCCTGACGCCCGCGGCGCTGGAACGCGACGGCGACGGCATCCGCGTGCGGTTCGACGACGGATCGGACGATCGTTTCGACGCCGTGCTGATGGCGACCGGGCGCGACCCCTATACCCGGGGTCTGGGCCTTGAGACGACCGAGGTCCGCACGAAACCCAACGGCGCGATCGAGGTCGACGAATGGTCGCAGACCTGCGTGCCGTCGATCTTTGCGGTGGGCGACGTGACCGACCGCGTCAACCTGACCCCGGTCGCGATCCGCGAAGGGCATGCGTTTGCCGACACGGTGTTCGGCGCGCGGCCCCGGACGGTCGATCACGGGTTGGTCGCCAGCGCCGTCTATCTGCGCCCGCACGAGCTGGCCAGCATCGGCCTGACCGAGGAGGAGGCCAAGGCCCGCGGTCCGGTCGACGTCTTCGCGACGACCTTCCGACCGATGCGGTCGATGTTCGCGGGCAGCGACGCCAAGGTGATGATGAAGCTGCTGGTCGATCCGGCGGACGACCGCGTGCTGGGCTGTCACATCTTCGGCCCCGAGGCTGGGGAGATGATCCAGCTGGCCGCCATCGCCATCACCATGGGCGCGACCAAGGCGCAGTTCGACGCGACCGTGGCCGTCCACCCCACCGCGGCCGAGGAGTTGGTGACGATGCGCCAGCCCGCGCGCCGGCATCAGGGCGTGGCGGGCTGACAATCCCGTGGGCGCGGCCTTGGGTCGCGGCCAGGGGCGGGTGTCAGGGTTGACATTTCGGCCCCGCGCCCCAGTTTTCAACTAACGGAAATTTCTACGAAAGAAGGTCTATCGGATGGCAAATCAGGGCCCCTGGGGCGGAGGCGGCGGCGGCAACGGCGGCCGGGATGACGGGGATCGTGACAAGAAGCCTGCCGGCCGTCCCTGGGGCGAACAGCCGCCCCCCGGCGGGCCGCGCCGTCCGAACAACGATCCGCAGCGCCCCGAGATCGAGGACCTGATGAAGAAGGGCCAAGAACGTCTGCGCGTGCTGATGGGCGGTCGCGGCACCGGCGGCGGCACGGGCGGGGGCGGCGGCGGCGGTCGTAGCCCGATGGGTCCGAACTTCGGCCTGAACCGCTCGACCCTGGTCGTGGCGGGCCTGGCAGCGGTCGGCCTGTGGGCCTTTGCCAGCTTCTATCGTGTCCAGACCAACGAACAGTCGGTCGAGTTCCTGTTCGGCCGCGCCATCGCCGTGGGAACCGAGGGTCTGAACTTTGCCCCCTGGCCCGTCGTCACCGCCGAGGTCGTGCCCGTCACGAACGAACGCGTGACCGAGATCGGCACCGGCCAGGCCGGCCCGATGGACAGCGGCCTGATGCTGACCAGCGACCAGAACATCGTGAACATGGAATACCAGGTGGTCTGGAACATCCGCGATCCGCAGATGTACCTGTTCAACCTGGCCGACCCCGCAGACACGATCCGCGCCGTGTCCGAGGCGGCGATGCGCGACATCATCGCGCGCAGCGAACTGGCCCCGATCCTGAACCGCGACCGCGGCGTGATCGCCAGCGACCTGCGCGCCGCCGTGCAAAGCACGCTGGACAGCTATCAGTCGGGGATCAACGTGATCCGCGTCAACCTGGACCGCGCCGACCCGCCCGAGGAGGTCATCGATGCCTTCCGCGAGGTGCAGGCCGCCCAGCAAGAGCGTGACCGTCTGCAGAACGAGGCCGACGCCTATGCCAACCGCGAACTGGCTGCAGCCCGGGGTCAGGCGGCCCAGATCCTGGAACAGGCCGAAGCCTATCGCGCCGAGGCGGTCAACACCGCCGCGGGTGAGGCCGCGCGCTTCAACTCGATCTACGAGGAATATGTGAACGCGCCCGACGTGACCCGTCGCCGGATGTATCTGGAGACGATGGAGCAGGTCCTGGGCGGCGTGAACAAGATTATCATCGGCGAGGGCATCGGCGGTGGCGAGGGTGGCTCGGGCATCGTGCCCTATCTGCCGCTGGACCAGCTGCGCGGCACGGGGCAGGGCGGCGCCACGCCCCCGGCGCCGACCGTCGGCCAAGGTGCGGGCCAGACCACCGGCACGCAGGCGGGCACCCAGCCCAGCACCACCACGACCAGCGGAGGGACGAACTGATGGCTGCGCGCAAGAACCTGCTGACCGCCCTGGCCCTGCCGGCCGTGGTCGTCGTCGCCGTCCTGGCCGGATCGGCCCTGTTCATCGTGGACGAGCGGGAAAAGGCGCTGGTGCTGCGTCTTGGCCGGGTCGTCGACGTGCAAGAGACGCCGGGCCTGAACTTCAAGCTGCCCTTCATCGACAACGTGGTGAAGTACGACGGGCGCATCCTGGGTCTGCCGACCAGCCCGCTGGAGGTCACCCCGCTGGACGACCGCCGCCTGGTGGTCGACGCATTCGCCCGCTGGCGCATCACCGATCCGGTCCGGTTCCGTCAGGCGGTCGGCGTGCAGGGCATCCAGGCCGCCGAAATGCGCCTGGAGCCGATCGTGATCGACGCCATTCGCGGCGTTCTGGGTACGGTGCCCTCGACCTCGGTCCTGTCGGATGACCGGACCAGCCTGATGAACCAGATCCGCGACGAGGCGCGGTCGAATTCGGGCGGTCTGGGGATTGAGATCATCGACGTCCGCCTGACCCGCACCGACCTGCCCGAGCAGAACCTGAACGCGACCTATGCCCGGATGCGGGCCGAGCGTGCCCGCGAGGCCGCCGACGAGGTCGCACGCGGCAACGAGGCTGCGCAGCGTGTCCGCGCCGCCGCCGACCGGACAGTGGTCGAGCTGACCTCCGAGGCCGGCCGCCGTTCCGAGATCGTCCGAGGCGAGGCCGACGCGCAGCGCAACGCGATCTATGCCGACGCCTATGGCCGCGACCCCGAGTTCTTTGCCTTCACCCGCTCGCTGACCTCGTATCAGCGCGCGCTTCAGGGCAGCAACAGCTCGCTGGTGATGCAGCCGGACAGCGAGTTCTTCAGCTATCTGTCCAGCGACGGGGCCGCGAACGCCAACCCCGCATCGACCCCGGTGCCGCCGGGCAATTCGGCCGAACGGCTGGGCCTGAACGGTCCCGCCGAAACGCCCGAAGGCGAGGAGCTGGTCGTTCCCGAGGTGGTCGACCGCGACGGCAACCGCCTGGGCGAATCCGCCGGGATCGAGTTGACCCCGGTGCCCGAGAACCTGGCCACGCCCCCGCAGGAGCCGTCCGAGATCCTGTCGCCGGACGCCCCGGTGGAGGGCGCTGCCCAGAGCGAGGATGCGCCAGCCGAGGAAGCCCCGGCCCCCGAGGCCCCGGCCGAGGATACGGCGGCGGAACCCACGCCCGCCAACTGACGAACCCGAGGCGGGCGGAGGGAAACCTTCGCCCGTTTCTGCAATGAAAATCACGATCTGTTCACAAGTCGAGAGCGTGGTTTATTTGCCACGGCACCCTACATTGGCGTCATATCCAACAGGCAGTCCGGGCACCCGCCCCTGATCGCTGCCGTCGAGAGATGAGGACATCCCGCATGAAACCGCTTTTCCCTCGCCATATCCTGACCGCGTCGGCACTGGCGCTGGCGGTGGGGCTTGGCCAAGCCGGCGCGCAGGCCGTCGACCCGGCCAATGACGACGTGCCCCCCGAGGTCAGCCAGCAGGCCCAGGAGGCCGCCGAGGCCAACCAGCCGCTGGGGGCGGATGCCGCGACCGCCGACACGTCCCAGGTCATGCCCGGCAGCTTTGCCGACCTGGCGCAGCAGGTCTCGCCCGCGGTGGTGAACATCACCACGACCTCGGTCGTGTCGCAGCCGACCGGCGGGCCGGCCTTCCCCGAGGGCAGCCCCTTTGCCGACCTGTTCCGCGAATTCGGCCTGCCCGGCGGCCCCGGTGCACCGGAAGGGATGCCGACGCCCCGCAGCCCGCAGCGGTCCAACGCGCTGGGTTCGGGCTTCGTCATCTCGGCCGACGGGTTCATCGTCACGAACAACCATGTCATCGAGGGCGCCGACCAGATCGAGATCGAGTTCTATTCCGGCGAGACGTTGCCCGCCGAGGTGGTGGGTACCGACCCGAACACCGACGTGGCCCTGCTGAAGGTCACCAGCGAGACGCCGATCCCCTTCGTCACTTTCGGCGACAGCGACAGCGCCCGCGTGGGCGACTGGGTCCTTGCGCTTGGCAACCCGCTGGGTCAGGGCTTTTCGGCCAGTTCCGGGATCGTGTCGGCGCGCAACCGCGAGCTGTCGGGGACCTATGACGACTATCTGCAGACCGACGCGGCGATCAACCGCGGCAACTCCGGCGGGCCGCTGTTCAACCTGAAGGGCGAGGTGATCGGCGTGAACACCGCGATCCTGTCGCCCAACGGCGGATCGATCGGCATCGGTTTCTCGATGGCGTCGAATGTCGTGTCGCAAGTCGTTGAACAGCTGCAGGAATTCGGCGAGACCCGTCGCGGGTGGCTGGGTGTCATGATCCAGGATGTGACCCCGGAAATGTCCGAGGCGATGGGTCTGAACGTGGCTGGCGGCGCGATGATCACCGACGTTCCCGAAGGCCCGGCGCGCGATGCAGGCCTGCAGACGGGCGACGTCATCACCAGCTTTGCCGGCACCGAGGTCGAGGACACCCGCGGCCTGGTCCGCCGCGTGGCCGAGGCCCCGGCCGGAGAGACCGCGCAGGTCGTGGTGATGCGCGACGGCGACGAACTGACGCTGGACGTGACCCTGGGTCGCCGCGAGACGGCGCAGAACGGCGCGTCGGAATCGCCCGCGGCGGCAGAGCCGTCGGAGAGCGATGTCCTGGGCATGACCGTGACGGTGCTGACGCCTGAAATGGCGGCCGAGTTGGGTGCGCCGCGCGACGCGACCGGCCTGGCGATCACCGGCATCGACCCCGAGGGTGCGGCCGCCGAGAAGGGCCTGGCCCCCGGTGACATCATCACCGACGTCAACCAGCAGTCCGTCGCCAGCGTGGCCGACCTGAACGCCCGCATCGACGAGGCCCGCGAGGCCGGTCGCCGGTCGGTCCTGATGCTGATCCGCCGTGGCGGAGAGCCGCTGTTCGTGGCGCTGCCCCTGTCAGAGACCGCCCCCGCGGACGAGGACACGGCTCCGGTCGAATAAGCTGCGGCCCATGGCAAAAGAGGGGCGGCCTTTCGGGGCTGCCCCTTTTCAATGGCCGTCCGATCCCGTAATTCCGGGGGACACAAGGGAACAAGCACTCATGGCGAAGATTACCTATATCGAACACAACGGCACCCGCCACCAGGTCGAGGTCCGCCCCGGCATGACCGTGATGGAGGGTGCGCGCGACAACGGCATCCCCGGCATCGACGCCGATTGCGGCGGCGCCTGCGCCTGTTCGACCTGCCATGTCTATGTGGCGCCGGAATGGACGGACAAGCTGCCGCCGGTGGACCCGATGGAGCAGGACATGCTGGACTTTGCCTACAAGCCCGACCCCGAGCGGTCGCGCCTGACCTGCCAGCTGAAAGTGACCGAGGCGCTGGACGGCTTGGTCGTGCAGATGCCCGAACGCCAGATCTGATCGTCCCTCACGGTGACGTGTCGATGGCCGCGCCCGCAAAGGCGCGGCCATCTGCGTATCAGGCCCTGGCAGCGGTTGTCCGGCACCGCGTTTCGTGGTGACCTGCCACGTCATGTCACGGCCGCCACGGGGGAACGGATGCAGCATCGTCGCAGGATCGGGATCGCGGCCTTGGTCGCCGCAACCACGCTGGCCGCGCCCGCGATCGCGGGCACCATCCAGGTGACGGTGACCGGCATCCCCGATGACCGCGGCGTGCTGGCCTGCAGCCTGCATGCCGATCCCGCGGGGTTTCCCGACGGGGCGGGCGCGGTCCATGACGCGTCCCCGCCGCGCGGTGGCCAGGCTGTCTGCACGTTCGAGGGCGTGACGCCGGGGCGCTATGCGGTGGCGGTGCTGCATGACGCGAATGGCAACGGGCGGCTGGACACAAACGTGCTGGGAATGCCGCAGGAACGCTGGGGCATTTCTGTCGGGCCTGCACCGCGCCTGCGCGCGCCGCGCTTTGACGAGGCCGCGTTCGACATGGGCACCGACCCGCTGCAATTGCGGATCGACCTTGATCCGTGACTGCGACCCGTTGAACGACAAGGATTTTCACGCATGACATTCCGCTTTCTGCACGCATCGGACCTGCATTTGGGCAAGCCCTTCGGCGGCTATCCCGAGGGTATCCGCAACCGCCTGCGCGAGGCGCGTCATGCCGCCATCGGGCGTCTGGCCCAGTCCGCCCGGCAGGGCGGTGCACAGGTCGTGCTGTTGGCGGGCGACAGTTTCGACGCGGAAACCCCGGCCCCCGACACCCTGCGCCAGGCCCTTCGCGCGATGGCGGAGGAGGCAGACATCCGCTGGATCATGCTGCCCGGCAACCATGACAGCCTGGCGGCGACGGAGCTGTGGCGGCGTATCGCGACCGATGGACCGGCGAACCTGCAACCCCTGCTGGATGACAGCCCGGTGACCCTGGCCGACGACGTCTGGCTGCTGCCCGCGCCGTGCACGCAGCGTCGCGCCGGACGCGACCTGACGCAGGCGATGGACGCGGCCACGCCGCAAGGCGCGCGGCGGATCGGCC
Organism: Paracoccus haeundaensis; assembly: GCF_006239215.1. NCBI lineage: Bacteria > Pseudomonadati > Pseudomonadota > Alphaproteobacteria > Rhodobacterales > Paracoccaceae > Paracoccus > Paracoccus haeundaensis. Next base: position 49,865 of record NZ_VDDC01000012.1, on the reverse strand, counting down.
TGGGCCACGGCCCGGTGACGGATTTCGACGAGAGCGACGGGCGAACGGGCATCATTCCGCCCGACCGTGCGGCGCGGTCGGGGCTGGATTACCTAGCACTTGGCGATTGGCACGGACAGCGTCAGATCGGCCCCGCGACCTGGTATTCGGGCGCGCCCGAGGCCGACAGCTTCAAGCATGACGGCCCGGCGGGTGCGCTGCTGGTCGAACTGGGCGTCCAGGTGACGGCGCGGGCGGTGCCCGTGGGGCAATTCCGCTGGAGCCGCCCGCACCTGGACCTGCTGCCGGGCGCGGATGTGCGGGCGGCGCTGACGCGCGCCCTGCCGACGGAACGCGCGCGCGATCATCTGGTCAGCGTGACGGCAGGCGGCAGGCTGGCCCTGTCGGACCGTGCGGTGCTGGACGCGGCCCTGCAGGCGGCTGCGCCCGATTACGGCTGGTTCGCCGCCGACTTGTCCGCCCTGCAGGTCGAGGCCCGGCCCGACGATCTGGACCTGATCGACCGCGCGGGCGCGCTGCGCCACGCCGCCGACGCGCTGCTGGCGGACACGACCGACCCGCAGCGGTCGCAGGCCGACCGCGACATCTCGGCCGCGGCGCTGTCGCGCCTGTACAGCTTTGCGCAGGAGGTGCAGGCATGAAGCTGCGCGCGATCGAGCTGACCAACCTTCGCCGCTTTGCCGGGCGCCGGGCGGTGCTGTCCGACCTGGGCGACGGCATCACGGTTCTGTCCGAACCGAACGAATTCGGCAAATCCACCTTTTTCGACGCGCTGCACGCGCTGTTCTTTGAACGCCACCGCAGCAGCCGCGCACCGGTCAAGGCGCTGCAGCCCCATGCCGGCGGCGCGCCGGAGGTGGCGGTCGAGATCGAATCCACCCAAGGGCGGTTCCGCATCCACAAGCGTTTCCTGTCGCGGGCGCAGGCGCGGATCACGGACGCGCAAGGCCGGCTGATCGCCCAAGAGGACGAGGCCGAGGCCTGGATCGACCGCCTGCTGGACGGGGGGCTGGCCGGACCGTCGGGTCTGTTGTGGGTCCGCCAGGGCCTGCTGGGGCTGGAGCCGGAAGGCAACAGCACCGCGGACCGGCAAGACCGCGATCGCAACCTTGGAACCCGGCGCGACCTGCTGTCTTCCGTCGCCGGAGAGATCGACATGATGACCGGGGGGCGGCGCATGGATGCGGTCCTGGACCGCGTCGGACAGGAGATGGCGCGGCTGGCCACCGCCACCGGCCGCCCCAGGGCCGGGGGCGAATGGCAGCGCGCCATCGAGGAGGCCGAGCGACTGTCCCGTGCCGAAACCGAGGCCCGCGACAAGGCCGCGCGCCTGTCCGGCGACTTGGCACGCCGCTCCGAGGTGACGCGCATGCTGGCCCGCGTGACAGACCCGGAGGCCGCCCGCGCCCGCCAGGCTGCCCTGACGCAGGCCGAGGAGGCGCATCAGGCCGCCCGCAAGCATGCAGACCGGCTGGCGCAGGCGGAACGCGACCTGACGCTGGCCCGGATGGCCGAGACGACCGCCCGGCAGCAGATCGACCAGACCCGACAGCTGTCCGACCGCGTGACCCAGGCCCGCGAGACGCTGCGCCTGGCCGAGGCGCGCGCGGTGGCCGCCCGCGATCGCGCCGAGGCGCTGGCCCTGCGCGATTCGCAGGCGGCCGAGGCGCACCGCCAGGCTGGCGAGATCGCGCGCGATCTGCGCGGACGCCTGTCGCGGGCACAGCAGGCTCGGCTGGCGCTTGCGGCGCGGTCTCGGGTGGCCGATCTGACCCATCGGCTGGACCGGGCGCAGGCACTGCAGGCGCAGTTGCACGCGGATCGGGCACAGCGGGCGCGGCTGACCATCACGCCGAAGACGATGGCACGGCTGGATCAGGCACAGACGGCGCTGGACCGCCTGGCCGCGCGGGCCGAGGCACAGGCGGTGACCATCGAATTTCACGCAGACGGGCCTCTGGCGACGCTGGCGGACGGAACCTCCGTCGAGGGTGCATGGGCGGTGCCGGGGCGGATGCACGTCACGCTGCCGGGCTTTGGCGCGATCAGCGTCGATCCGGGGGCGGGGCGGGGGGCGCAGCTGGCCGCCGATCTGGCGCAGGCGCAGCGGGACGTGGCAAGCGCGCTGCAGGATTGCGGGGCGGCCGATCTGGCCGATGCGCGTGACCGGCTGAACCGCGCGACGCGGCTGGACGATGCGCTGCGCCAGGGGGCGCAGGCGCTGGACGATCTGGCACCGCAGGGCCTGGATGCTTTGCGCGAGGCGCTGGCTTTGGCCACGGCCGAGGCCGCCGATGCCCCCGCGGATGCGGAGGACGTCGCGGCACTGGAACCCCTGCTGACCGCCGCCGATACCGCCGAGGCGCAGGCGCGGGCCCAGTCACGCAGCGCGCATGAGGCCGCGACCGCCGCCGGGGAAGCGCGTGCCGATTCCGAGGGAGAGCGCCGTTCCGCCGAACGCGCGCTGGCGGATGTGCTGGCCGAGGCCGGATCGCTGGACGATCTGGCGGCGCGTCTGGACGCGCTGGCCGCCACGCTGCCCGACCTGTCGGCCCGCAGCGCCGAGGCCGCCCGGCTGTGCGCCACCCTGTCGGATGCGGCCCCCGACCTGACCACCGCCCAGGCCGCGCTGTCACGTGCCACCAGTGCTGCCGAACAGGCCCGGCGCGACGCGGAGACGATGGAGCGCGACCTTGCCGCGCTGAACACCCGCATCGCGCTGTTGGCCGAGGAGGGGATCGAGGAAACGCTGGAAGAACTGTCCGGCCAGCGCGCCGAGGCCCAGGCCCGCGCCGACCGTTACGCCGCCGAGATGGCCGCCCTGACGCGCCTGCGCGACACGCTGGAGCAGGCGCGCACGCGCCAGCGCGATGCCTATTTCAAGCCGGTGGTGCGCGAGCTGCAGCCGCTGCTGTCGATCCTGCATCCCGGCGCGGCGCTGCAGATCGACGACCAGACCCTGCTGCCGCATGCGCTGACCCGTGATGGCCAGGCCGAACCGCTGGACATCCTGTCGGGCGGCACGCGCGAACAGGTGGCGATCCTGACGCGGCTGGCCTTTGCGCGCCTGTTCGCGCAGGCCGGACGACCGGTCCCGGTGATCCTGGACGATGCGCTGGTCCACACCGATGACGACCGGATCGAGGCGATGTTCACCGCCCTGCACCGCGTCGCCGCCGATCAGCAGGTGCTGGTCCTGACCTGCCGCCAGCGGGCGTTCCAGTCCCTGGGCGGCACCCGCGCCCATGTCCGGATCGAGGACCTGTAACCTCAGCGGGCCAGCAGCCGGGCCATCGCGCGCGCGGCCTCGGGGACGGGCTGGATCAGCGGCACGGGGGACAGGGGCGCCAGCCGGACCGCCGCCTGCGCCAGCGGGCCGCCACCCATGATCACCGCCTCGGCACCGGCTGCCGCGGCCCGCATCACCGCGTCCAGCAGGGCGTGATCCAGCGCGTCGGGATCGCGCATCACGTCGGGACTGTCGGTCATATGACATCCCAGATAGCGGCCGGGCTGCCCCCGCATCAGCGCGTCGATCCGGTCCCGCAGGGCAGGGGTGGTGGTCGCGACCGCAAAGGCGCGCCCCCCTTGCGCCGCCGCCCGCGCGGCTGCGGCCCCGATGCCGATCACCGGCACCGCAAGGCGGGCTGCCAGCCGATCCGCGCCCGGATCGCCGAAGGCGGCGACGATCACGCCGCGACACTCCGCGGGCGGGTGCAGCGCCGCGATGCCGTCGGCCGCACGGTCCAGCTGGTCCGGGGTGACGATCACCTGCGGCCCTGTGGGCGCCGTCCACCCCTGAAGGTCCGCCAGCCACGGCGCCGCGATCGCGCACATCGCCGCGGTCGTGACCGGGTTCGCATTGGGATTGGCCAGCAGGATCATCCCGCGCCTGTGGCCCGCTTATCGATGCGCTGTCCATCCCGAAAGACCGGCCGCGGTGGCGAAAACATTGCGTGCAGGAATTGTCAGCAATCTGACCGCCCGGCGTGCAGCGCGCAGGTTTTTTGCGAACCGACCCCCGCGCGATGGCCGCCCGCCGCTGCGCAGCCCTGCCGGGGCGGGCCAAGGTGATCCCAATTCGGGGCAGCAACGACCCCGGCCAACAGGGAGAACGACCGTGCTTGATCTGAGAAAAGGCATCGCCGCATTGGCGCTTTCGGTGGCGGTGCTGGCCGGACCTGCGGCCATGGCCCAAGGCACGCTGCGCATCGGCATGACCGCCGCCGACATCCCGCTGACCACCGGCCAGCCCGATCAGGGCGGCGAGGGGCTGCGCTTCATCGGCTATACGGTCTATGACGCGTTGATCAACTGGGACCTGACGCAGGGCGACGGGCCCTCGGGCCTAGTGCCGGGTCTGGCCACCGCATGGGAGGCCGACGAGGCCGACCGCACCCGCTGGACCTTCACGCTGCGCGAGGGGGTGACCTTCCACGACGGCAGCCCGTTCAACGCCGAGAACGTGGTCTGGAACCTGGACAAGCTGCTGGACGAGGGGGCCGAACAGTATGATCCGCGCCAATCGGCGCAGGGCAAGTCGCGCATTCCCGCCATCGCCAGCTATCGCGCCGTGGACGATCTGACGGTCGAGATCATCACGCATGAGCCGGACGCGACGCTGCCCTATCAGCTGGCCTGGGTGATGATGTCGTCCAAGGCCAACTGGGAGGCCCTGGGCAAGGACTGGGAGCAGGTCGCGGCCAAGCCGTCGGGGACGGGGCCGTGGATGATGGAATCCTTTGTCCCGCGCGAACGGGCCGAGCTGGTGCCCTTTGCCGATTACTGGGACGAGACGCGCATCCCCAAGCTGGACCGGCTGGTGCTGATCCCGCTGCCGGAATCGAATGCACGTTCGGCCGCGCTGATGTCGGGGCAGGTCGATTGGATCGAGGCGCCGGCCCCCGATACCATTCCCGCGATGCAGGGCAACGGCTTTGCCATCACCCAGAACGCGCTGCCGCATAACTGGACCTGGCACCTGAGCCGGGTCGAGGGGTCGCCCTGGAACGACATCCGCGTGCGCAAGGCCGCGAACCTGGCCATCGACCGCGAGGCGATGGGCGCGCTGCTGGGCGGGCTGATGATCCCGGCCAAGGGGTTTGTACCGCCGGGGTCGCAATGGTTCGGAGAGCCGGATTTCGACGTCACCTATGACCTGGAGGCCGCGCAAGCCCTGATGACCGAAGCCGGGTTCGGCCCCGACAACCGGCTGAAGGTCAAGGCGTTGATCTCTCCCTCCGGGTCGGGCCAGATGCTGCCGCTGCCGATGAACGAATACATCCAGCAGTCGCTGGCCCAGGCCTGGATCGACGTCGAGTTCATGGTCGTCGAGTGGAACCAGATGATCAACCTGTGGCGCGCGGGCGCCGCCGATCCGTCGGTCGAGGGATCGCAGTCGATCAACTTCACCTATTTCATCCAGGACCCGTTCACCGGTTTCATCCGGCATCTGGATTGCGACCTGGTGGCGCCGAACGGCACCAACTGGGGCCATTACTGCGACGAGGACATGCAGGCCCTGTTCGAGGAGATCAAGACGACCTTCGACCCCGCCGAACAGGACGCGGTCCTGCGCCGCACGCATGGGAAGTTCGTCGATGATGCGCTGTTCCTGATGGTCACGCATGACGTGGCGCCCCGCGCCATGTCGCCCAAGGTACAGGGCTTCGTGCAGCCGCAGAACTGGTACCTGAACTTCTCGTCCATCACGATGGCCGAGTGACCCGCAACCGGCCGCGCCCCTTGCGGGTGCGGCCCAGCCAGGGACGCATGACGTGCTCAGCTATTTCCTTCGACGCCTGATCCTGGTGCTGCCGGTGGCCTTCGGGGTGTCGGTCGTCTGTTTCGCGCTGGTGCAGATCGCGCCGGGCGACCCGCTGACGGCCATCATGCCGGTCGATGCCACCGCCGAACAGCAGGCCGCGATGCGCGCGGCATACGGCTTGGACAAGCCTCTGCCGGTGCAATACCTGATCTGGGTCGGCAACCTGCTGCAGGGAGAGATGGGCCGCTCTATCGCGTCGGGCCGCCCCGTCGCGGCCGAGGTCTTCGGCGCGGTCGGCAATTCGCTGCTGCTGGCGGCGGCGGCGGCGGTGATCGCCTTTCCGATCGGCATCTTCCTGGGGTTCCTGGCGGGCTATTTCCGCGACACGGCGCTTGACCGGGCGGTGACGGCGCTGTCGATCACCGGGGTGTCGGTGCCGAACTATTGGTTGGGCATCGTGCTGGTCATCATTTTCTCGGTCAATCTGGGCTGGCTGCCGTCGATGGGCGCGGGGCCGGGCGGGTCGCAGGACTGGCAGTGGGACTGGGCGCATATGCGCCACCTGGTCCTGCCTGCGGTGACGCTGGCGGTGGTGCCCATCGGCATCGTCGCACGCACCGTCCGGGCGCTGGCGGGCGACATCCTGTCGATGGATTTCGTCACCGCGCTTTACGCCAAGGGCCTCAGCCGCGGTGACGTGCTGCGCCATGTGGCCCGCAACGCCGCCGCGACCGCGCTGTCGGTGATGGGGTTGCAGCTGGGATACCTGCTGGGCGGGTCGATCCTGATCGAGACGGTGTTCAACTGGCCCGGATCGGGGTTCCTGCTGTCCAACGCGATCTTTCAGCGCGACCTGCCGCTCTTGCAGGGGACGATCCTGGTGCTGGCCATGTTCTTCGTCGGCATGAACCTGATCGTCGATGTGGCCCAGGCCGCCATCGACCCCCGCGTGAAAAGGAACTGAGCGCATGGTTCAGGTGACCACGAACATCCCCGCCGTTCCGCCCGCGCAGCGCGGCTACTGGTCGGGCGTGCTGTCGCGGCTGCGGCGTGATCCGGTGTCGATGATCTGCGCAGGCGTGCTGGCGCTGTTGATCCTGTCGGCGGTCTTCGCGCCCTGGCTGGGCCTGGCCGACCCCTATCAGGGCAGCATGATCAAGCGCCTGGCCGCCCCCGGCACGCCCGGCCACCTGCTGGGCACGGACGAGCAGGGCCGCGACATGCTGTCCCGGCTGATCCATGGCGGGCGGCTGACGCTGTTCATCGGGCTGATGCCGGTGGTGCTTGCCTTCTTCATCGGCGGCACCCTGGGGATCATCGCGGGCTATGTCGGCGGCATCACCAACACGATCATCATGCGGGTCGTGGACGTGTTCTTTGCCTTTCCGTCGGTCCTGCTGGCCATCGCCATCTCGGGCGCCCTGGGCGCGGGGGTGCTGAACAGCCTGGTGTCGCTGACCATCGTCTTCGTGCCCCCCGTGACCCGCGTGGCCGAGGCGGTGACCTCGGGCGTGCGGTCCTTGGACTATATCGACGCGGCGCGGGCCTCGGGGGCGAATGCGCTGACGGTGATCCGGGTGCATGTGATCGGCAACGTGTTGTCGCCGATCTTCGTCTATGCGACCTCGCTGACGTCCGTCTGCATGATCCTGGCGGCGGGGCTGTCGTTTCTGGGCATCGGCGTGCGCCCGCCCGAACCGGAATGGGGGCTGATGCTGAACACGCTGCGGTCGGCCATCTATGTGAACCCGTGGCTGGCGGCGCTGCCGGGGGTGATGATCTTTGCCACCTCGCTGTGCCTCAATCTGCTCAGCGACGGTCTGAGGAGTGCGATGAATGTCCGCGACTGACAAACCCCTGCTGAGCGTCCGCGACCTGAAGAAGCATTTTCCCATCAAGGGCGGCATCCTGGGCCGCACCCAGGCTATGGTCCAGGCCGTGGACGGCGTCAGCTTCGACGTCCGCGCGGGGGAAACCCTGGGCATCGTCGGCGAATCCGGCTGCGGGAAATCCACGACCGCCAAGCTGCTGATCGGCCTGGTGGACCGGGACGAGGGCGATATCGACCTGGACGGCAAGTCGCTTGGCCGCGACATCAGCCTGCGCGCGCTGCGCCGCGACATCCAGATGGTGTTCCAGGACAGCTATGCCTCGCTGAACCCGCGCATGACCATCCTGGACAGCATCGCCTTTGGCGCGCGCGTCCAGGGCCTGGACGATCCCGAGGGCCGGGCGCGCCGCCTGATGGCGCGGGTGGGGCTGGACCCGGACCGCTTTGCGGGCCGCTATCCGCACGAACTGTCGGGCGGGCAGCGCCAGCGCATCAACATCGCCCGCGCCCTGGTCATGTCGCCCAAGGTCGTGGTCCTGGACGAGGCCGTCAGCGCGCTGGATAAATCGGTCGAGGCGCAGGTCCTGAACCTGCTGTCGGACCTGCGCGCGGAATTCGGGCTGACCTATATCTTCATCAGCCACGATCTGAACGTGGTGCGCTACATCTCGGACCGCATCCTGGTGATGTATCTGGGCGAGGTCGTGGAACTGGCCCCGGTCGACATGATCTGGGCCGAACAGGCGCATCCCTATACCCGGTCGCTGTTTTCCGCGATGCCGTCGATGGACCCGGACAACCGCACGCAGAAGCCGCCGCTGACCGGCGATCCGCCCAACCCCATCGACCCGCCGCCGGGCTGCCGGTTCCACACCCGCTGCGCCTTTGCAGCCGACATCTGCAAGACCCGTCACCCCGCCCTGGGGCCGATGGTCGCCGGGTCGCCGCATTGGGTCGCCTGCCACCTGCACGACCCGGCATCCGGCCATCCTCGCGCCGGACAGGGGGTGCCCGCATGACGCCGTTGCTGCAGATCGACAATCTGGACGTCCGTTTCAAGGGCGGGCGCACGGTCCATGCCATCAACGACCTGTCCCTGACCCTGATGCCGGGCGAAACCCTGGCCCTGCTGGGCGAGAGCGGGTCGGGCAAGAGCGTCACGCTGAAGACCCTGCTGCGCCTGCTGCCCGAGAAACGCACGGACCTGTCGGGCGACATCCGCTTTGACGGGACCGACATCATGACCCTGTCGGGGCGGGCGTTGCGGTCCTATCGCGGGGGCGACGTGTCGATGGTGTTCCAGGACCCCGGCCTGGCGCTGGACCCGGTCTATACCGTGGGCCAGCAGATCGCCGAGACGGTGATGCGCCACAAGGGCCTGTCCAGGGAGAACGCAATGGACGTGGCACTGGACATGCTGCACCGCGTGCGCATCCCATCGCCGAAACGGCGGCTGGCCAATTATCCGCACGAGCTGTCGGGCGGCATGCGGCAGCGGGTGATGATCGCGCTGGCGCTGGCCTGCCGTCCGCGTTTGCTGCTGGCGGACGAGCCGACGACCGCGCTGGACGCGACCGTGCAGATCCAGATCCTGCTGCTGCTGCGCGAATTGCAGCGCGAATTCGGCATGGGGGTGATCTTCGTCACCCACGACATCGGCGTGGCGGTCGAAGTCTCGGAACGTATCGCTGTCATGTATGCCGGCCAGATCGTCGAGGAAGGCACCACGCGCGACGTCATCCGCAACCCGCGCCACCCCTATACCCAGGGGCTGCTGGCCGCGAACCTGCATGACGTGGCACGCGGCGCGCGGCTGGACGCGATCCCCGGTGCCCCTCCGTCGCTGGAGGTGCGGCCGGACAGCTGTTCCTTTGCGCCCCGCTGTCCGATGGCGCTGCCGGCCTGCCGGCAGGCGTTGCCGCCCGTCCTGACGCCCGGCCCCCGCCGCCGCGTGGCCTGCCTGCGCGCAGGCGAAACCCTTGCCGCAGAGTAGATCATGACCGACCCCTGGCACGCCTTTCTGCCCTATCCGCCCGTCCCGGTTCCCCATGCGGACCACGGCCCGCTGTCGGGCCTGACCCTTGCGGTCAAGGACATCTATCACGTCGCCGGATACCGCACCGGGGCGGGGTGTCCGCTGTATCTGGCGGAAAGCCCGGTTCACGCGGACACCGCCCCCTGCGTCCAGCGCCTGCTGGATGCCGGCGCGCGCTTTGTGGGCAAGGTCCATACGGACGAACTGGCGTGGTCCATGTACGGCATGAATGCCCATTTCGGCACGCCCGTGAACCCGGCCGCCCCAGACCGCATTCCCGGCGGGTCGTCGTCGGGGTCGGCGGTCGCGGTGGCGGGCGGGCTGGCCGACATCGCCATCGGGTCGGATACCGGCGGCTCGGTCCGCGCACCGGCCAGCTTTTGCGCGACATGGGGGTGGCGGCCGACCCACGGCCTGATCCCGATGGCGGGCGCGATGGCGCTGGCGCCCAGCTTCGACGCCTGCGGGCTGTTCGCGCGCGACGGGACGGTGCTGGCCCGCGCCGCCGCCGTGCTGGTCGCGGATGCAGCCCCCGTGACCGCGCCGGACCTGATGGCGCCCACCGACATGCTGGCCCTGCTGGGGCCTGAGGCGCGCGCGGTCTGGCAGGACGGGTTCGGACATCTGCCTGCGCGCGGGGTAAGTGTCTATCCCGACGGGGTGGATGCGGCCTATGCGACGTTCCTGACCGCGGTCATGGCGGATGCCAAGGAAACGATCCTGCCCTTCATCCGCGCGTCGCGCATGCCGCTGGTGCGCGGCATCGACGGGCGCGCCGACGCGGCCGACGCGCTGACCCCCGACCAGATCGCCCAGGGCCGTGCCGCGCGCGAGGCGTTCGCGCGGCACATGGACGCCCTGCTGGGCGCGAATGGCGTCCTGCTGGCCCCGGTCGTGCATGACGCGCCGTTCCGCCTGGACGCGCCCCAGGCGGTGTTCGACGGCTTTCGCCACGATGCGCAGCGGTTGCTGTGCGTGGCTGGCATGGCACGGCTGCCGCAGGTCGTGTTTCCCGCCGGAACCGTCGACGGTGCGCCGTTCGGCCTGTCGCTGATCGGGCCGCGCGGGTCCGACCTGTCGCTGATCGCGCTGGCCTGCCAACTGTCCCGCCAACCGCAGGAGTCTGCATGACCTGTCCCATAGAGACGCGCCTGGCCGACCTGGGCCACGCGCTGCCGCCATCCGCCCCGTCGCGGGCGCTGTTCCTGCCCGGCAAGGTCAGCGGCAACCTGCTGTTCCTGTCGGGCCAGATCTGCGAATGGGAAGGGGTACCGCAGTATTTCGGCCCCATTGGTCCCGGCTTTGACATGGCGGACGGGCAGGCGGCGGCGCGGATGTGCGCGCTGAACCTGCTGTTCTCGATCCGCGCGGTGGCTGGCTCGTTGTCACGGGTGTGGCAGGTGATCCGGCTGGGCGGGTTCGTCGCCGCGCCGCCGGGCTATGGTGATGGACCGGCGGTCGTGAACGGCGCGTCGCAGCTGTTCATCGACCTGTGGGGCGATGCGGGACGCCATGCCCGCACCGCGGTCAACGTGGCGTCCTTGCCCGCCAACGCGCTGGTCGAGATCGAGGCGATCGTCGAGCTTACCCCGCCGTGACCTGATCCGCGATCCAGGTGCGAAACCGGGCAAAGGCCGGGTCACCCTGACGGCGGTCGGGCCATGCCAGCCAATAGGCGCCCTCGCCGGGAACGCCCGCGCGCAGGATCGGCTGCAGGCGGCCCTCGTCGATCTCGGGCTGGGCCAGATAGCTGGGCAGCAGCGCCACGCCAAGCCCCGCGATCGCCGCCTGGATCATCATCGAGAACTGGTCCATCACCATGCCCGACACCGCCGGCGGCGTGCCGCCCTGGGCCGCGAACCACGCGGACCAGCCCGAAGGCCGCGTCTCCAGCTGCAGCAGGGGCAGGCCCGCCATGTCCGAGGGATGCGCCACCGGATGATGCGCCAGCATCTGCGGCGAGGCGCAGGCCGTCAGGCGTTCGTCGAACAGCCGCAGGTGATGCGCGTCGGGCCAGTCGGGCTGGCCGAAGAAGATCACCGCATCAAAAGCTTCGCTGGCAAAGCTGAAACGCTGGATCTTGGTCGACAGGTTGATCGAGATGCCGGGATTGTCCGACAGGAACTGTCCGATCCGCGGCGCCAGCCAGCGCGTGGCGAAGGTCGGCAGCACCGACAGTGACAGCACCCCCCCGCCCGGATTGGCGATCAGCCCCATGCTGGCCCGCTGGATCACGTCCAGCCCCTGGGTGACGGATGCGGCATAGGTCACGGCCTCGGGGGTGGGGGTCAAGCGCTTGCGGTCGCGGGTGAACAGGGGCTTGCCCAGCTGCCGTTCCAGTGACGCGACCAGCCGGCTGACGGTGCTTTGCGTCAGGTGCAGCTCGTCCGCGGCGGCTGTGACGGACCCGTGGCGCATCACCGCCTCGAAGGCGATCAGTTGGGACAGGCTGGGCAGGAACCGGCGTTGGCGCATAAGATCATTCATAGAATGCATGAACGTATGAGGAAATAGCGTTTTTCATGCCACGCGTGCCGGGTTACCCTGTGCGCAACAGTCATCACATGCAGGACCCATCGCCATGCTGGACAAGACAACCGTCGATCACAAGGGCACGGCCTTTGCCTGGGAGGACCCCTTCCTGCTGGACGACCAGCTGGAGGAGGATGAGCGGATGATCCGCGACACCGCCGCCTCCTTTGCCGCCGACAAACTGGCGCCGCGCGTCACCGACGCCTATCTGAACGAACAGACCGACCCCGAGATCTTTCGCGAAATGGGCGCCAGCGGCCTTCTGGGCGTGACCATCCCCGAGGAATATGGCGGGGTCGGCGCGGGCTACGTCGCCTACGGCCTGGTCGCGCGCGAGGTCGAGCGGATCGACAGCGGATACCGGTCGATGATGTCGGTGCAGTCGAGCCTGGTGATGTTCCCGATCCATGCCTATGGGTCCGAGGAGCAGCGGATGAAATACCTGCCCAAGCTGGCATCGGGCGAATGGATCGGCTGCTTCGGCCTGACCGAACCGGATGCAGGCTCCGACCCCGCCGGCATGAAGACCCGCGCGACCAAGACCGAAGGCGGCTATGTGCTGAACGGGGCCAAGATGTGGATCTCGAACAGCCCGATCGCGGATGTCTTCGTGGTCTGGGCCAAGTCCGAGGCGCATGGCGGCAAGATCCGCGGCTTTGTCCTGGAGAAGGGCATGAAAGGCCTCAGCGCCCCCAAGATCGGTGGCAAGTTGTCCCTGCGCGCCTCCATCACCGGTGAGATCGTCATGGAGAACGTGGAGGTGTCCGAGGACGCGCTGCTGCCCAATGTCAGCGGCATGTCCGGCCCCTTCGGCTGTCTGAACCGCGCGCGTTACGGCATCAGCTGGGGCGTGATGGGGGCGGCCGAGGATTGCTGGTTCCGCGCGCATCGCTATGGCATGGACCGCAAGCAGTTCAACCGCCCCCTGGCCGCGACGCAGCTGTTCCAGAAGAAGCTGGCCGACATGCAGACCGAGATCGCCCTGGGCCTGCAGGCGTCCTTGCGCGTCGGTCGCCTGATGGATCAGGGCCGCTTCGCGCCCGAGATGATCTCGATCATCAAGCGCAACAATTGCGGCAAGGCGCTGGATATCGCCCGGCTGTCGCGGGACATGCATGGCGGCAACGGCATCCAGGCCGAATATCACGTCATGCGCCACGCCCAGAACCTGGAGACGGTGAACACCTATGAGGGCACGCATGACGTGCATGCCCTGATCCTGGGCCGCGCGCAGACGGGGCTGCAGGCCTTTGCCTGAAGGCCCGCTGTCCGGCCTGCGCGTCGTCGAACTGGCGCGCATCCTGGCCGGTCCCTGGATCGGCCAGACCCTGGCCGATCTGGGCGCCGAGGTCATCAAGGTCGAGGCCCCCGAAGGCGACGACACCCGCCGTTGGGGCCCGCCGTTCATCGACCGCCCCCGCGCCGACGGCACGGTCGAGACGGTCGCGGCCTATTTCCACGCCACCAACCGTGGCAAGACCAGCGTCACCTGCGATTTCAACGATGCGGACGACCTAGAGCGTCTGCGTGCGCTGATCGACGGCGCCGATGTGGTGATCGAGAATTTCAAGGCAGGTGGCCTGGCGCGGTTCGGGCTGGATTATGCGACGCTGTCTGCGCGCAATCCGGGGCTGGTTTATGCGTCGGTCACGGGGTTCGGGCAGACCGGGCCCCGAGCCAGCCAGCCGGGATACGACTTCATGATCCAAGGCATGGGCGGCATCATGGAGCTGACCGGCGATCCTGCAGGCGATCCGCAGAAGGTCGGCGTGGCTTGGATCGACATCTTCACCGGCCTCTATGGCGTGATCGGCATCCAGGCGGCGTTGGCGGAACGGGCCCGGTCGGGGCGGGGGCAGCAGGTCGATCTGGCGCTGTTCGACTGTGCGCTGGGGGTGCTGGCCAATCAGGCGGCGAACCATCTGCTGGGCGGGGTCGAACCCGCGCGGCTGGGAAATGCCCATCCGAACATCGTGCCCTATCAGGTCTTTCCGGCGCGGGACGGCCATCTGATCGTTGCCTGCGGGAACGACCGTCAGTTCCGGTCGCTGTGCCTGGCGCTGGACCTGCCTGCGCTGGCGGATGATCCGACGCTGGCCAGCAATGCGCAGCGGGTGGCGGGGCGCGAGGTGCTGTGCGCTACCCTGGCGCGGGCGATGACATCGCGCGACCGCGCCGACCTGATCGCGGCGCTGACCGCGGCCGGAGTGCCTGCAGGTCCGATCAACCGTGTGTCCGAGGCGCTGTCCGACCCGCAGGCGCAGGCGCGGGGCATGGTCGTGTCGCCCGAGGGCATCGCAGGGTTGCGCACGCCCATCACCCTGTCCCGCAGCCCGACGGTGGCAGACGGTGCCGCCCCGGCCCTGGGCGAGGGTTCGTTCAGCTGGCGGCGGTGACCAGCGGCTGCGGCGCATGCAGCGGCAGGATCGCCCGCGCCGCCTGATCGCCAAATGCGCAATCGAAGACGATGTCGCTGCCCATGCCGAAAACGCGCGTGTCAGGGCGAAGCGCGTCCTTCAGCTTGTCCACCGGGGACAGGCTGGTCAGCCCCTGCGGCCCCGATCCGATGATCAGCGGTGCAATCGACACCTGCAATCGGTCCAGCAGGCCAGCTTCCAGGAAACCGGTGATGGTGATGCCGCCACCCTCGATCAGCAGCGATCCAAGGCCCATGTTCCGCAGGCCCTCAAGCACCTGCACCGGGTCCAGACGTCCGTCCGGGGCGGGCAGGCGCAACACCTCGATCCCCGGGGCGCGGGGTCGGTTTACGCCGGTGACGATGATCCGCCGCGCACCATCCGCCATCAGCACAAGCGCATCGTCGGGCAGCCGCCCGCGCGGGTCGATGACGATGCGCGCGGGGTTGTGGCCGCTGCACAGGCGTACGGTCAGGCGCGGCTGATCATGCAGCGCGGTCTTGACCCCGATCACCACCCCGTCGACCAGCGCGCGCAGGCGGTGCAGATGGGCAAGACCTTCGGGGCCGGACACGTCACGCGCATCGCCGGTGGCCGTCGCGACCCGCCCGTCCAGCGATTGTCCGATCTGCGCGATCGTGACCGGACCAAGATCGCGTCGTGCGACCGGCGCATAGAGGTCAAGCGCCGCGCGTTCGCCGGCGCTGAACCGACCGCAGCAGGCGCAGGCCTGACCGGTGCGGACCGACAGAAGCCGGTCCCAGACCCGAGGGGTGACATCGACGGCATGCATGGGCGGTCCTCCTCTGGGTGTCAGGCCGTGCCGGGGGGCAGGGCCAGCATGTCATGATGCCCGATCAGGCAACGGCTGTCGCCTGCCATGGCGATCCGGCTGCGGCCCCAATCGGTGGCGACGGACAGGCCGGTCTCGGATGCGGCCTCGGCGATGCCTTGGACCAGCGCGCGGTGCAGCGGGGCCTGATCGGGGCCGATCCGCCACGGGCTTTGGCCGGTGTGGACGTCGAAGCCCGCGTCACGGAAGATCTGCGTGGCGGTCACGGCCGCATCGGGCCCAAGCGCGGGGCCAAGCCCCTTGTCGCCGCGCTGATGGTCGTTGAACGCCCGCGTGATGTCCGCATCGCGCGGCAGCGCCGGGTCCCACGTCATGATGCCGTCATAGGACAGTGCCGCATAGAACGGCACGCCGGCATCGGCCAGTCGCGTGGCCAGCGCGGCGATCCAGTTAGCGGGCATCAGGTCCAGCAGGGCCGATGCCGTGACCAGCGTCACGCCATTCAGCGGCAGCCCCTCCAGATCGCGCAGGTCCAACTGGTGGACGGTGGCGCGGCCCGGCGCCTCGGTCGCGGCGCGCTCCAGCAGGGCTGGATCATTGTCGACAAGGTGCCAGCGGGCATTGTCGGGCAGATGCGGGCCAAGCGTGCGCAGGGTCGATCCTGTACCGCAGCCCAGGTCCAGCACGACCGGGTCCGGCCCGGCCAGGACCGCCGCCTGCGCCATCAGGGTCGCGTCGCGGGCGGCCATGTCGGCGGGTTCGCGCAAGCCCAGCCATTCCGCCGAGAACCCCATGCTCAGATATCCCCTTCGTACCAGGCGCGGGCCATGTGGCTTTCGTGCAGCAGGACGCGCAGCTTCTTGACGCGGCCGCCATCCTTCAGCCCGCCGGCCCGCACGGTGCCGGCCATCTGATCGAAGATATGCTTGCACAGGAATTCTGTGGTGGTCATTTTCCCTTTGAATTCAGGAATGTCGTCCAGGTTCTTGTAGCGCAACGGAGCCAGCGTTTCGGCCAGGGCTTCGGTTGCAAGGCCGATGTCGACGACCAGGCTTTCGTCATCCATCTCGGCGGCGAAGAAGGCGCAGTCTACGGTGAATGTCGCGCCATGCACCCCTTGTGCCGGACCGAAGGTCGGCGAGGGGAAGGAATGGGCGATCATGATGTGGTCTCGGACTTCAACGGCGAACATGGTCTCTCCAGGGTCAGTAGATGATGCGGTGGCACAGCGTGGCGGGGTCCGCCAGGATGCCGGGATAGGCAACGGGCAGGTCGGCAAACGCCGTCTGCCCCGAGATCAGGGCGTCCAGCCGCGCATCGCGAAGCAGGTCCAGCGCCTTGGTCAGGCGGCGGCGATAGGTCCAGCGCGGCGCACGGTCGGGCGGAATACCGCCCACCTGCGTGCTGACGATGCGCAGGCGACGGCTGTGGAACGAACCACCCAAGGGCAGGGACACCTGTTCGGCGCCGTGCCAGCTGGCTTCGGCGATGGTGGCCTGCGGCCCCGCCAAGGACAGCGCCAGCACCAGCCCGGCTTGGGATGCGCTGGTGTGGATCACCACGTCCTGATCCCCGGGGGCATCATCGGGGGTTGCAAAGGCGCAACCCAGGTCGCGCGCGATGGCGGCGCGTTCGGGCAGGGGGTCTATCACCGTGACCTCTGCCCCCGGCAGCCGCGCGGCCAGGAAGGCCGTCAGCAGCCCCACCAGCCCGCCACCAACCACGGCGATGCGGTCACCCGCGCCCGCGCCGCTGTCCCACAGGATGTTCAGCGCGGTCTCCATGTTCGCGGCCATGATCGCGCGTTCCGGCGGCAGTGCGTCAGGCAGCGGGATCAGCGCATCCTCCGGCAGGCGAAATTCGGTCTGGTGGGGGAACAGCGAAAAGACCATGCGACCGGCAAGCGCGCCGTCTGTTGCCTGACCGACATTGGCATAGCCGTACTTGACCGGAAACGGAAAGTCGCCTTCCTGGAACGGCGCACGCATGCGGTCATGTTCGCTGGACGGCACCTTTCCCGACAGGACCAGCCGTTCTGTGCCCCGGCTAATGCCGGAAAACAGGCTGCGGACATGGATGCCGTCGCCGACCTGCGCGGGACGCAACTGCGCCTCGCCCGGTGCGGTGCACCAGAGTGCGCGGGCCGTCATGCCAGCAGATGTCCCGACTTGCGTGCCTTGGTGTCCAGATAGCGGGTGTTCTCGGGGCCACGGCCGACCTTGAGCGCGACGCGGTCCACGACCTCGATGCCCTCGCTGTCCAGGCGGGCGATCTTGGCGGGGTTGTTGGTCATCAGGCGCACGCGGCCGATCCCCATCTGGCGCAGCAACGCGGCGCCGGTGCGGAAATCGCGTTCGTCATCCTCGAACCCAAGGCGGTGATTGGCCTCGACTGTGTCCAGGCCCTGATCCTGCAGGCTGTAGGCGCGCATCTTGTTGGCAAGGCCGATGCCACGGCCTTCCTGGTTCAGATACAGGAGGACGCCGGTCCCGTTCGCCTCCATCGCGCGCAGGGCGGCCTGCAGTTGCGGGCCGCAATCGCATTTCAGGCTGCCCAGAACGTCGCCGGTGAAGCAGGCGGAATGAAGGCGCACCAGCACCGGCTGGTTGCGATCGGGCGTGCCGACCTCGACCGCGTAATGCTCGGGGCCGCCGTCGGGCGCGCGGAACACGTGCAGCCGTCCGTTTCGCGCCGCCAGCATCGGTACGCGGGCGTCCGACACGGGGCGGGGATCGCGGGGCAGCAGGATCTGGTTCAGGACGTCATCGGCGGCCAGGATGCCCAGATCGTTGCGCAGGGCAGTCTCGACGACATCGGGGCCGGTCACGACCAGAACGGCGGGCAGCAGTTCGGCTGCCTTGACCAGACGGATGGCTGCGCGGTGCAGTGGGGCGGGGGCGTGCTGCGGTGCCTGGGGCACGGCGGCCGATGCGGGCATCTGGCGCGACGGATCGGCCAGCGCCTGGATCCAGTCCAGACGTGCGCCGGCGGGAACCGGGATCAGGGCGACCTCACCCTCGTGGGGACGATGGCGCAGGGCGTCCGCGCGACGGGCCGTCAGCACCAGTTCGCCCCCGGAACCAAGGGCCGCGAACCGTTCCGGCGACAGCGTCTCGACCGGCAGGATCAGCGCCGCAGCGGGCTCGCCCAGCAGCACGACTGGCAGGCCAAGCCTGAGATCGGAGACCATGCGCGCAACCCGTTCGGCCGTGCGCAGCGCCAGCGGATCACCGGTCGCGGTGACCGAAAGCGCAGCGGGGGTGGTCGGGGGAAATACGTGCATTGGTCAACCTTCGTCCCTGCAAATTGAGGTGTCACGCAAGTCGCAACGTCTTGAAACACGTAGCAGTTCCGCAAAGGTTGCGGCGTTGTGGCAGAATGTCGCAAAGTTTCGCGCGGCGTTTCGGCACGCCCCGGTTTTCTGGACGCGGGCCGCCGATGGCCCTAGGCTGCGACCGTTCAAACCTGAGGATACCCGATGCAACTGCGTGCCTATCTGGGGCTGATCCGGTCGCTTGCCATCTATTACAACCCGCTGCGGCGCAGGCAGCTGCGGGCGTTCTATGGCGGGCTGCTGCAACCGGGCGACCTGGCCTTCGACATCGGTGCGCATGTGGGCAGCCGGGCGCGCGCCATGCGGGCCGCCGGGGCGAGGGTCGTGGCCTGCGAACCGCAGGAGCCGTTCGCGGGCTTTCTGCGCCGCAGCCTGCCGCGCGATATCGTGCTGGTGCAGCAGGCCATCGGCCCGACGGAGACGGTGGCCCGCATGGCGGTGTCGTCGCTGCATCCGACGGTGTCGTCGCTGAGCACCAGCTTTGCGGCCGAGGCGGCCGCTGCCCCCGGCTTCGAGCATGTCCGGTGGGACCGCAGCCAGGAGGTGCGGATGACCACCATGGACGCGCTGATCGCGGCGCATGGCCTGCCCGATTTCGTCAAGATCGACGTCGAGGGGTTCGAGCTGGACGTGCTGTCCGGGCTGGGCCAGCCGCTGCCGATGCTGTCGGTCGAATACCTGCCGGCGTTCCGCGACCGGACGCTGGCGGTGATCGACAGGCTGCAGGATCTGGGCCTCTACCGCTTCAATCCGGTGACAGGCGAGGCGGGCGGGTTCCTGTGGGACGATTGGCGCGACGCGGATGCCGTGCGCGCCTGGCTGAAGGGCCTCGATCCGCAGGGCGGGTCCGGCGATCTTTACGCGCGGCTGGCCTAGCGGTCCGCACGCAGCGTCGCGGCCAGCCGGTCAAAGATCGGCGCCGGGGCGGTGATGACGGTCCCCGTCTCCTCGGGGCGTTCGTCGGGGGTCCAGCCTTCGACCTGCATCCCGGCCTCGCGGACCAGGACCAGACCGGCACTGATGTCCCAGGGACGCAGGCGGCGTTCCCAGAACCCGTCCAGCCGCCCGGCCGCCACATAGGCCAGATCCAGCGCCGCGGTACCCATCCGGCGCACCCCCGCCGTGCCCGGCAGCACCCGCGCCAGGTCGGCCGCGTGATCGTCGATGTAAGGCATGTTGCCGAACGGCAGGCCCGTCCCGAACAGCGCCGCGTCAAAGCCCGGCGGCGCGGCAGGGTCCAGGCGGCGCCCGTTCAGCTGCAGCCCCGACCCTGTCATGGCGCTGAACGTTTCTGCCTTCAGCGGGTCGTGGACCACGCCCAGCACCAGCTGCCCGTCCTGTTCCAGCGCGATGGACACCGCCCAATGCGCGATCCCGCGCAGAAAGTTCGTCGTGCCGTCCAGGGGGTCCACGATCCAACGGCGCCGGCCAGGACGGGCGTCGGTCTCCTCGCCCAGCCAGCCGTCGTCGGGGTTGGCGCCCAGCAGGCGGTCGCGCAGCAGCGCCTCGGACTGGTGGTCAGCCTGCGACACGAAGTCGCCCTGACGCTTGGCGTCGATGGTCAGCAGGTCGCGGTCGTTCCAATGCGCCTGCAGCAGCGCTCCGGCTGCATGGGCGGCGTCGATCGCCAGGGTCAGGTCGTCGGTGGTACCCATCGGGGATCCTTTCAGGGGGCGGGCCGCATGCCCCCTGCGGAGGCAATGGGAGCGTATCGGGCCCCCTACACGGGATTATCAGTTGCACGATGCGCACCAAGGGGCAATCTGCGCGCAGCACCGCCCGGCGACAAGGGCGGCAGGAGGCCGACCGACCCCAGGCCCGTCACGGGAGAATACAGACCATGCGCTTCGTCAAGGCAACCATCGGCGCCATCGTGATCATCGCCGCGGCCGCCGGGGGCATGACGCTGTCGGACCGTCTGCTGAGCGAACCCGAACAGGCCCGCCGCCCGTCCGACGGCGCCGGAGAGGCGGTGCCGGTCGAGACCGTGGCCGTCCAGACCGCCCGGTTCGTCGACAGCGTCCGCGCCGTCGGCACCGCGCGTGCCCGCAGCGCGGTCGAGCTGATGCCCGAGGCGAGCGGCCGCATCACCCGCATCGCCTTTCGCCCCGGCGCACGGGTCGAACGCGGCGATGTCCTGCTGGAACTGGACGACCGCGCCGAACAGGCCGATCTGGCCGCCGCCGAGGCGACCCTGGCCGAGGCCGATGCCGCCTTTGCCCGCCAGGAACAGCTGAATGCCAGCGGATCGTCGTCTGACGCCGCCTTTCAGACCGCCCGCGCGGCCCAGCTGCGCGCCCAGGCCGAACGCGACCGCGCCCAGGTCCTGCTGGAGGATCGCCTGCTGCGCGCGCCGTTTTCCGGCGTCATCGGCCTGACCGACCTGGTCGAGGGGCAGATGCTGGACAGCGGCACCCCCATCGCCACGCTGGACGACCTGGAGGTGATCGAGGTGGATTTCGGCGTGCCCGAGACGCTGTTGCCGCGCCTGGCGGTCGGGCAGGGGGTCCAGCTGCGGTCCTCGGCCTGGCCCGACCGGGTCTTCGACGCGACGATCAGCCTGATCGACACGCGGGTCGATGCCGCCACGCGGTCGATCGCGCTGCGGGCGCAGATGCCGAACCCCGACCGCGCCCTGACCGGCGGGATGTTCTTGCAGGTCGAGCTGGTCCTGGATCAGCGCGAACGCCCCGCGGTCCCCGAATCCGCGCTGAGCGTCGAGGGCGACGTCCAGCGCGTCCTGATCGTGCAGGGGAACGAGGCGGCCTGGGCCGACATCCAGGTGGGCCAGCAGTCCGACGGCCTGGTCGAGGTCCTGGCGGGTCTGGACCTGGGCACCCAGATCATCGTGTCGAACCTGCACCGCGTCGACGCCGGCACCGTCGTCACCGCCACGCCGCGCCCCGACCGGACCGCCGCCGCCGAACCCCTGGTCGGAGCCGACGGATGAGCGTCCCCGATTTCGCCCTGCGCCGCCCGGTCTTCGCAACCGTCATCAACCTGCTGATCGTGCTGATCGGGGCGGTGGCCATCACCCGCCTGCCGGTCCGCGAGCTGCCCTCGGTCGAGGCGGCCGAGGTCAGCGTCCGCGTGAACTATACCGGCGCCGCACCCGATGTGGTCGACAACCAGCTGGCCACGGTGATCGAGGGCGCGCTGGCCGGGGTCAGCGGCGTGACCGCCATGCGCACCAGCTCTGACCGGGGACGGATGCGCAACGTGCTGACATTCGATCCGGGACGCGACATCGACAGCGCCGCCAACGACGTGCGCGCCGCCGTCGAACGGGTGCTGAACGACCTGCCCGACGGGGCGGACACGCCCCGCGTGGAAAAGAACGACGATGAGGGCGACCCGGTGATCCGGCTGGCCCTGTCCAGCCCGTCGATGACGCCCCTGGAACTGTCCGACTACGCCAGCCGCTTCATCACCGACCGCCTGGCGCGCCTGCCGGGCGTGGCCAATGCGCAGATCTTTGGCGAGCGCGCGCCGTCGATGCGCATCTGGCTGGATCAGTCGCGCATGGCCGCCTATGGCATCACCACCAGCGACATCATCGGCGCGCTGCAGGCCAACAACGTCGAACTGCCCGCGGGCCAGATCGAGACGAGCGCCCGCCAGCTGCAGGTGCTGGCGCAGACGCGCTTTACCTCGGCCGACGTGTTCCGCCAGGTCGTGCTGCGCGACGAGGGCGGGCGCCCCCTGCGCCTTGGCGACGTCGCGCGGATCGAGGAGGGGGCCGAGGACACCACGACCATCTATCGCGCCAACGGCACCGTGGCCTTGGGCCTGGGCGTCCAGCCGCAGGCGCAGTCGAACACCGTCGCCATCTCGACCGCCGTCCGGGCGGAACTGGACCGCATTCGCGACACCCTGCCCGACGGCATGGCGCTGACCATCACCACGGACGAGGCCGTGTTCATCGAAAGCTCGATCGAACAGGTCCTCAAGGTGTTCCTGGAGGCGGTGGCCCTGGTCACGGCGGTGATCTTCCTGTTTCTGGGGTCGCTGCGGCTGTCGCTGGTGCCCATCGTGACCATCCCGGTATCGGCCCTGGGCGCCGCATTGGGGATGCTGGCCCTGGGTTTCACGATCAACATCCTGACGCTGTTTGCGTTGATCCTGGCGATCGGCCTGGTCGTCGACGACGCCATCGTCGTGCTTGAGAACATTCAGCGCCACCGCGCCATGGGCAAGTCGCGGGCCGAGGCCGCGCGGCAGGGCGCGGGGCAGGTCAGCTTTGCCGTCATCGCCACCACCGCCGTGCTGATTGCTGTCTTTGTCCCGGTCAGTTTCATGGACGGGGAACTGGGCCAGCTGTTCGCGGAATTCGGCATCGTGCTGGCCATTGCGGTGGCCGTGTCGGGCCTTGTCGCGCTGACCCTGTCACCGGTGCTGGCCGCGCGGGTGATGCCGCGCGAGGATCGTCCGAACCTGCTGACCCGCACGATGAACCGGGCCATCGTCTGGCTGGAACGCGGCTATGACCGCATCCTGCGGGTGCTGATCGCACGGCCCGTGGTCATCCTGGCGGGCACGGCCTTCCTGGTCGCGGGGGCGGTGTCCGTCTATCAGGCGCTGCCGCGCCAGCTGACCCCGGACGAGGATCGCGGCAGCTTCCGCATCATCCTGAACGCGCCGCAGGGGTCGAACCTGGAATATACCGACGCGGCGACCCGGAAGGTCGAGGCGATGATCCAGCCGCTGCGCGATCAGGGCATCGTGGAAAACGTCACCGCCATCGTCGGGCTTGGCGCGAATGCGCGCCGGGCGCTGCTGTTCGTCAACCTGTCGCCGTGGGACGGCCGCGATGTCAGCGTGGAGGAGGTCATGGCCGACCTGCGCCCGCAACTGTCCGCGATGACCGAGGTGTCGACCTCGATCCGCCCGTCTGGTGGCCTGGGCCTTGGCGGCGGCAGCGGAAGCATCAGCTGGTCCATCGGCGGGCCGGACCTGGACCGCGCCGCCGCGTGGGCCGAGGACGTGGCCGCCCGACTGGCCGATGCGCCGGGCCTGTCCGGGATCGAGGTCGATTACGCGGCAAACCAGCCGGGCGCGTCGCTGGACATCGACCGCACCCGCGCCCAGGACCTTGGCTTGGACAGCGAAACCGTGGCCCAGACCCTGCAGGTGCTGTTCGCGTCCCGCACCGTCGGTGAATACACCAGCGACGGCCGCCAGTACCCGGTCATCCTGCAGGCGGCCCCCGAAGACCGCGACAGCGTTCAGGACATGCTGTCCGTGCTGATCCGCAACACGCGCGGTGACCTGATCCCGCTGTCGGCCTTTGCCGACGTCACAACCGGGGCCACGGTCCCGTCGATCGCGCGGAACGACCGCCTGATCTCGGTCAACACCGAGGCCGATTTGGTCGAGGGGACCGACCTGGCCCGCGCCATCACCCTTGTCGAACAGGCCGCGGCCGAGCTGCCGGCGGGCGCTCTGC
The DNA here is from genome assembly GCF_006239215.1 of Paracoccus haeundaensis. Classification (NCBI taxonomy): domain Bacteria; kingdom Pseudomonadati; phylum Pseudomonadota; class Alphaproteobacteria; order Rhodobacterales; family Paracoccaceae; genus Paracoccus; species Paracoccus haeundaensis. Next base: position 25,710 of record NZ_VDDC01000012.1, on the reverse strand, counting down.
TGGTCTGGCGCGGTCAGGCGGCGGATTACCAGGAGAACCAGGGCGGCGTCGCGACGGTCTTCGGAATGGCGCTGCTGATCGTGTTCCTGGTGCTGGCGGCGCAGTTCGAGAGCTTTCGCACACCGCTGACGATCATGCTGACGGTGCCGCTGGGCCTTGCTGGGGCGGTGGCGACGCTTCTGCTGACGGGGGCGTCGGTGAACATCTTTTCACAGGTGGGGATGATCCTGCTGATCGGGATCATGGCCAAGAACGGCATCCTGATCGTCGAGTTCGCCAACCAGCTGCGCGAGGAGGGCCGCGATCTGGTCACTGCGGCGCGCGAGGGGGCGGTGACGCGCCTGCGGCCCGTGCTGATGACGACCATCGCCACGATCCTGGGGGCCGTGCCCTTGGCGACCGCGACGGGGGCGGGGGCGGAAAGCCGCCGCGCCATCGGTGCGGTCATCGTGGGCGGGCTGTCGCTGGCCTTCGTGCTGACGCTGCTGCTGACGCCGGTGATCTATGTGCTGATCGAACGGATCGGGCGCCGGGACGTGCCCGCAACCGATCCTCAGCCCGCGGAATAGCGGTCATTCCCGCCCCGCGATCATCTCCAGGATGACGCCAAGCGAGGTGCCCATATGCGCCCGCATAAGGTCTGCCGCGCGATCCGCGTCGCGCGCCGTGATCGCCCCCAGGATCGCGCGATGTTCCGCCCGCGAGGTTTCGATGCGCGCCGCGCGGACCTGAAACTGCGCGTTGCGCCACGGCAGGCTGCGCCGGTTCAGGTCGGCCAGCAGGTCGGCCAGCACGGCGTTTCCCGCGCCTTGGCGCAACGCCTCGTGAAAGCGCATGTTGGCCTGGGCGTAGTCTGCGCCGGGCAGGTCGTCGCGGTCCAGAATGCCCGCCAGCAGCGCATGGTCGGTCGGGGTCATCCGCAGCGCGGACAGGCTGGCGCACAGCGCCTCCAGTTCCGCCAGGGCCTCGAACAGGTGGCGCAGGGCGTCGCTGCCCATGCGGCGCACCAGGAACGCCCGGCGGGGGCCGCGTTCCACCAGCCCTTCGGCGGCCAGCCGCTGCAACGCCTCGCGTACCGGGGTCCGGGACAGGCCGAACCGCGCGGCAAGGGTCGTCTCTCCCAACGGGTCGCCGGGACGCAGCGTGCCCGCGATGATCTGCGCGGAAAGCGCATCGTGGATCTGATCGGCCGAACGGATGGGAGGCATCGGGAATTCCGTCAATTGTATTCCTGTGCCTGCAACATGTATACATACCACAGCCGCTTGACCATGTGATTCCTCGCCGGAGAGCCTGTTCCATGACTGCATTCGATTTCCTGTCGGGCCGCAGGCCGTCCACCCTTGCCGGTCGTGCAATGGTCGCCACCTCGCACCCGCTGGCCAGCGCGGCGGGCCTGGCCATCCTGGCCGAGGGCGGGAACGCGGTCGACGCCGCCATCGCCGCCAGCGCGGTGCAGGCGGTGGTCGACCCGTTGATGACCGGGATCGGCGGCGACTGCTTTGCACTTTATGCGCCGGCAAACGGGCCGGTGCGCGCGCTGAACGGGTCGGGCCGCGCCCCCGCCGCGGCAACGGTCGAGGCGCTGCAGGCCGCGGGTCTGACCGACACCATTCCCCAGACCAGCGCGCATGCGGTGACCGTGCCCGGCGCAATCTCCGCGTGGTGCCGCCTGCATGCCGATCTGGGCCGCCTGCCGCTGTCGCGCCTGTTCCGCGACGCGATCGGCTATGGCCGCGACGGGTTTCCCGTCACCCCCCGCGTCGCCCAGGACTGGGCCGAAGGGCAGGCCACCGTCGCAGGCGATCCGCATGCGGCGGCGCATTTCCTGCCGGTCCCGCCTGCCGGCGCCCGCTTTGCCCAACCCCTGCTGGCCGACCGCCTTGAGGAGATCGCGGCCCACGGTCCGGCCGCCTTCTATCAGGGCGACACCGCGGCACGCATGGTCGCGCATCTGCGATCCCTGGGCGGGCTGCACACCCAGCAGGATTTCGCGGATGCCACCGACGGCGCCGAATGGGTCGAACCGATCTGCGCCCGCTATCGCAGGTTCGACGTCCATGAATGCCCGCCGAACGGACAGGGGCTGGCCGCGCTGTTGATCCTGAAGATCATCGAGGGGTTCGACATGGCCGCGCTGTCCGTGGCCGACCGCATCCATGTCCAGGCCGAGGCGACGAAGCTTGCCTATCATCACCGCGACGAACTGCTGGGCGATCCCGATCATTGCGCCGGGCTGACCGAGGCACTGATGTCGCAGGCCGCCATCGCGGCCCTGCGCGCCCGCATCGACATGGCCCGCGCCCAGGCCCCGGCGCTGTGGGACGAGCCCGAGCACAAGGACACCATCTATCTGTGCGTCGTGGATGCCGAGGGGAATGCGGTGTCCTTCATCAATTCGATCTTCCACGGCTTCGGGTCCGGGCGGCTGGACCCCGCGACCGGCGTGCTGTTCCAGAGCCGCGGTGCGTCGTTCCGTCTGATCCCCGGCCATCCGAACGCGATCGGCCCGCGCAAGCGCCCGATGCACACGATCATTCCCGGCATGCTGACCCAGGGCGGCCGCACGGTCATGCCCTTCGGCGTGATGGGCGGACAGTACCAGGCGGCGGGCCACGCGGCCTTCCTGTCGGCGGTGATCGACCGCGGCCTGTCGCTGCAGGCGGCCATGGACGAGCCGCGGACCTTTGCCACCGACGGCGTGCTGCAGGTGGAACCGACCCTGCCGCAGGACATCTGCGACGACCTGGCCGCGCGCGGCCATGTCATCAAGCGCCTGACCGGCCCGATGGGCGGGGCGCAGGCAATCCGCATCGGCGACGGCCTGCTGGAAGGCGGGTCGGACAGCCGCAAGGACGGCATGGCCATCGGCCTGTAAGGAGACGGACATGGGCTTTCTGAAACGCATCGGAATCGACAGCTATATGCTGATGCTGCTGGGCACCGTCATGGTGGGCCTGGTGCTGCCGGCGCAGGGCGTGGCGTCCGACGCCCTGGGTCAGGTGACCTATTGGGCGGTGGCGCTGCTGTTCTTTCTGTACGGGGCCAAGCTGGACCCGGCTTCGGTCAAGGCGGGGATGCTGAACTGGCGCCTGCAGGGACTGACATTCGCCGCGACCTATCTGATGATCCCGGTGCTGGGCATGGCATTCGCGCTGATCTTCGGCGATCTGCTGGGACCGCAGGTCACGCTGGGGCTGGTGTTCCTGGCGGTGCTTCCCTCGACGATCCAAAGCTCGATCGCCTTCGTGTCGATGGCGGGGGGCAACGTCCCCGCGGCGATCTGCGCGGCGTCGCTGTCGAACCTGGTCGGCGTGGCGCTGACCCCGGCGCTGGTCGCGGTGCTGTTGAAGACCGGAGAGGGCGGCGTCAGCCTGGACGCTGTGCTGCGCATCGGCACGCAGATCCTGCTGCCCTTCGTCGTGGGACAGATCCTGCGCCCGTGGGTGGGCGCGTTCGTGCGCAACCGCAAGACGCTGACCCTGGTCGTGGACCGGGGCGCGATCCTGCTGATCGTCTATTCGGCCTTCAGTGCGGGCACGGTGTCGGGCCTGTGGGCGTCGATCCCGCCGACCGCCCTGATCGCGCTGATCGCGGTCATGCTGGTGCTGCTGGCCTGCGTCTTCGGAATGATGGCCGGGGCGGGCCGCGCCTTCGGCCTGCCGCTGGAGGACCGGATCGTGCTGTTTTTCTGCGGGTCCACCAAGAGCCTTGCGACAGGCCTGCCCATCGCCACCGCGCTGTTCCCGGCCGAGACGGTCGGGGCCACCGTCCTGCCCGTCCTGGTCTATCACATGGCACAGCTGCTGATCTGCGCGATGATCGCGCAGAACCGGGCGCGGCGGAACGCCACGGCCCTGGTGGCGTAAGGGCGAAAAGACATGGGAACCGGGTTGCCCGGCCCACGTTGCCTTGGACCCAGCACCGCGGTCCAAGGAGCCCCCAATGGCACAACGCCCCGCCGCCAGGTTGTCCGTCAACGGCCAATCCCATGAATATCACGGCGACCCCCGCCGCAGCCTGCTTGACGTCCTGCGTCTGGACCTTGGCCTGACCGGCACCAAGAAGGGCTGCGACCACGGTCAATGCGGCGCCTGCACCGTCATCGTCAACGGTCGCCGCATCAACTCCTGCCTGACGCTGGCCGTCATGCATGACGAGGATGAGATCACCACGATCGAGGGCATCGGCACACCCGATGCGCTGTCGACCCTGCAGGCGGCCTTCGTGGCCCATGACGGGTTCCAGTGTGGTTATTGCACGCCCGGCCAGATCTGTTCGGCCACCGCGATGATCGAGGAGATCCGGCAGGGCTGGCCCAGTGCCGTTACCGCCGATCCGGCCGACAAGCCCGCCGTCGCCGATGCCGAGATCCGCGAACGGATGAGTGGCAACCTGTGCCGCTGCGGCGCCTATGACAACATCCTGGCCGCCATCCGCGACGCCATGGCCCAGACGGAGGCTGCGCAATGAAGGCATTCGAATACGACCGCGCGGGCGATCTGGCCCAAGCCGTCGGCAGCCCCGCGATGCTGATCGCCGGCGGCACCAACATGCTGGACCTGATGAAGCTGGAGGTCGCGACCCCCGATGCCCTGCTGGACATCACCCGCGTCGGCCTCAAGGAGATCACCCCCGAGGGTGCCGGTCTTCGCATCGGCGCGCTGGTCAGCAACTCGGACTGCGCGGCGCATCCGCGCATCCGTGCCGACTGGCCGCTGCTGTCGCGCGCCATTCTGGCCGGTGCCAGCCCGCAGTTGCGCAACAAGGCGACGATGGGCGGCAACCTGTGCCAGCGCACGCGCTGTGGTTATTTCATGGACGGGCGGTCGCCTTGCAACAAGCGCGAACCGGGTACCGGCTGCGCGGCGCAAGGTGGCGTGAACCGCAACCATGCGATCCTGGGCGCGTCCGATGCCTGTATCGCGACCTATCCGGGCGACATGGCCGTGGCCCTGTCAGCCCTGCGCGCCACGGTCGAGACCGAAGGTCCTGACGGCACCCGTGAAGTTCCGATGCGCGATTTCCACCGCCTGCCGGGGGATGATCCGTCGCACGACAACGTGCTGAAGGCGGGTGAGGTCATCACCGCGATCCGCCTGCCGGCACCGTTCGGGGGACGTCAGCTGTATCGCAAGGTGCGCGACCGGGCATCCTATGCCTTTGCGCTGGTGTCCGTGGCTGCGGCGGTCCGCATGGACAACGGCCGCATCGAAGCCGCTCAACTGGCGTTCGGAAGCATTGCCCACAAGCCGTGGACCGACGACCGAGTCGAGGCGGTGCTGGTCGGGGAACGCCCGACGCCCGCGCTGTTCGACAAGGCCGCCGACCTTCTGCTGGAGGATGCGCGTGGCCAGGGACACAACGATTTCAAGATCACGCTGGTCCGCCGCGCCCTTGCGGCGGTGCTGGCAGAAGCCACGGGGGAATGACGATGAGCGATACCTATGACACCCCCGACACCCGCGACATGCTGGATCGCACCCGCCAGGGGGTGATCGGCAAGCCGCTGGACCGGCCGGAAGGCCCGCTGAAGGTGGCGGGCACCGCGACCTATGCCGCCGAATATGCACGCGAGAACTGCGCCGAGGGCGTTCTGGTCGGCGCGACGATCAGCACCGGTCGGGTCAGGAAGATCAACCGCGACGTCGTGATGGCGATGCCCGGCGTTCTGGGCGTCTATTCCTCGGAACGGATGCTGCGCCGTGCCGCGCAGGGCACCGCGGGCGAGGCCCCCGAGCAGGACGTCTCGAAGGTCGACTTTCCGATGCAGCCGGTGGCCCTGGTCGTCGCCGAGACGTTCGAGCAGGCGACCAATGCCGCGAAGGCGCTGGACATCGAATACGAGGACCAGTCCGGCGACGCGCAGTTCCTGCCGGATGCCGCAGATGCGGAACCGGCCGCAGATCCGATCAAGGCGGGCGATCTGGACAAGGCCATGCGCGACGCCGCGCATTCCGTCGATCTGACCTTCACAACCCCCGGCCATGCCAGTGCCGCGATGGAGCCGCATGCGGCGGTTGCGGAATGGAATGGCAAGGATCTGACACTGTGGGGCAGCCTGCAGATGCTGACCTATAACGTCGCGGAGCTGGCCGACAGCCTGGGGATCGACCCCAAGCACGTGCATCTTCTGTCGCCCTATGTCGGCGGCGGGTTCGGGTCCAAGCTGGGCATCTCGCACGAGGCGGTCGCCGCGGCGATTGCCGCCAAGGAACTGGGGCGCCCAGTCCGTGTGGTCATGAGCCGCCAGCAGGTGTTCCAATCGATCATGCGCCGGTCGGAAACCGAACAGCGCATCCGTCTGGGCTGCGGCCACGACGGTCGCCTGACCGCCTTTGCTCATGAGGCGCTGGTGTCGAACCTGCCCGGAGAAAGCTTCTCCGAACCGGTGACGCAAGCCTCCGAGTTCCTGTATGCCGGCGAGAACCGCCTGCTGGCAGTGCGCAAGTCCGATATCACCCGTCTGACCGCCGGTTCTGTCCGTGCGCCGGGCGAGGCCGTTGGCATGCAGGCCCTTGAGGTCGCGATGGACGAACTGGCCGAAGCCACCGGCATCGACCCGGTCGAATTGCGCAAGCGCAACCTGCCCGACGAGGTGCCGGGCGAGGGTACGCCCTATTCCTCGCGCAGGCTGGTCGAGGCTTTGGACGCCGGCGCTGCAGCCTTTGGCTGGGACAAGCGCAGCGCCACTCCCTGCGCGCGGCGCGAGGGTGAATGGTGGATCGGCATGGGTGTGGCATCCGCCGCGCGCGTGAACATCCTGGCTAAGGCCGAGGCCCGGGTGACCCTGACCGCCAATGGCCATGTGGTGGTCGAGACCGATCATACCGACATCGGCACCGGCAGCTATGCCATCCTAGGTCAGGTCGCCGCAGAGATGCTGGGCCAGCCAATCGAGCGCACCACCGTCCGTCTGGGTGACAGCCGCCTGCCGTCCGGCGCTGGTTCGGGGGGCAGCTGGGGCGCGTCATCGACGGGTTCGGCGGTGTTCCTGGCGTGCGAGGCGATCCGCGCGACCTTGGCGCAGGCGCTTGGCTGTGCGTCCGACGACCTGCTGCTGCAGGATGGCAAGGCCTGGGCCGAGGGCGTCGAGCCGCGTCCCGTGACCGACCTTCTGTCCGAGGATCTGACGCGGACCGGCAAGATCGAACCGGGCAAGCTGATGGAGAAGGTCAACCAGTCGACCTACGGCGCCTTCTTCTGCGAGGTCGCGGTCAATGCCTTCACCGGAGAGACGCGTCTGCGCCGCATGACCGGGGCTTTCGGGTTTGGCCGGGTGCTGAACGCCAAGACGGCGCGGTCGCAATGTCTGGGCGGCATGGTCTGGGGCATCGGCAGTGCACTGACCGAGGAGCTGTCCTTTGACAGCCGCGACGGTCATCTGGTGAACCACGACTTGGCCGAATACCATGTGCCGGTCCATGCGGACATTCCCGACATGGAGGTCATCCTGCTGGAGGAGCGTGATCCGCACGCATCGCCCATCCAAGCCAAGGGTGTCGGCGAACTGGGCATCTGCGGGGCGGCGGGGGCGGTGGCGAATGCCATCTACAATGCCTGCGGCGTGCGTCTGCACGATTTCCCGATGACGCCGGACAAGCTGCTGGCCCATCTGCCCGATCCTTTCGCCCCGGCGGCGTGATCGCATGCGGGGGCGGTGCGCCGCCCCCGAACCCCTGACAGGAGCCCGACATGTCCGACGACCAGCCCAAGACCGACGACCGCGTTTTTTCCTATGACGGCCCCGTCGGGGGGTGGGGATCGGCGAAGGGGATGGCCCAGGTGGCCCGTGCCGCAAAGCCGGGGCCGGGCGCGTTGGAAACCTTGCGGGGTCAGAACAAGGCGGGCGGCATGATGTGCGCGTCCTGCGCTTGGGGCAAGCCGCCCAACCCGCATGTCGTCGAATTCTGCGAGAACGGCGCCAAGGCGACGTTGTGGGACCTGACCTCGGAGCGCTGCGGGCCCGACTTCTTTCTGGACCACACGGTGGCCGAACTGGCCACCTGGTCCGAATACGATCTGGAGATGGCGGGACGGCTGACGCACCCCCTGCGCTATGATGCGTCCAGCGACCGCTATCTGGAAACCACGTGGGATGAGGCCTTTGCCGAGATCGGCCAAGGTCTGCGTGCGCTGGACCCCAAGACCGTGACATTCTATGCCTCGGGCAAGGCGGGGCTGGAAGCGTCGTTCCTGTACGGGCTGTATGCGCGTGCTTATGGGCATGTGAACCTGCCCGACAGCTCGAACATGTGCCATGAGACGACATCCGTGGGGCTCAAGACCGTTGTCGGATCGCCTGTCGGCACCTGCGTGCTGGAGGATTTCGACCATTGCGACATGATCCTGCAGATCGGCCAGAACCCCGGCACGAACAGCCCCCGCCTGCTGCACCCGCTGCAGCAGGCGGCCAAGCGCGGCTGTTGCATCGTGGCCATCAACCCGCTGCGCGAGAAGGGTCTGCTGGAGTTCGCGAACCCGCAAAGCCCGTGGCAGATGACCGTGGGCGCACCCACCGAGATCGCCGACCGCTATCTGCAGGTGCGCGCGGGCGGCGACATCGCCGCGTTGACCGGTATCGCCAAGCATGTGCTGGCGTTGGAACGCAGCCGGGGAGGCGTGCTGGATCATGACTTCCTGAACAGGCATGCGCATGGGTTGCAGGACTGGATGGATTGGGTCGATGCGACCGACTGGACCGAACTGGAGCAGGTCAGCGGCCTGACCCGCGCGGCGATGGAGGGGATCGGTGCGATCTATGCCCGGTCGCGTGCCGTGATCGGCGTCTATGGCATGGGCCTGACGCAACATGTCCATGGGTCGGACGCCATCGGCGCGCTGGTCAACCTGCTGCTGTTGCGCGGAAATATCGGGCGCAAGGGTGCAGGCTGCAGCCCGGTCCGTGGCCATTCCAACGTGCAGGGGCAGCGCACCGTCGGCATCACCGAAAAGCCCGACCTTGTCCCGAACGACCGCCTGCGCGCGCTGTTCGACATGCAGCCGCCGATGGAGGAGGGGTGGAACACCACCACCTTCGTCGAGGCGCTGCTGGAAGGGCGGGCCACAGGGTTCGTGGGCTTGGGCGGCAACCTTGCGCGCGCGGTGCCCGACACCGATCGCGTGGCCGACGCCTGGCGGTCGATGCCGTTGACCGTCCACGTGGCGACGCGCCTGAACCGCACCCACCTGATGCCGGGACAGGCGTCTTGGATCCTGCCCTGCCTGGTCCGGGCCGAACAGGACATGCAGGGTGGCGTGAACCAGCAGGTCTCGGTCGAGGACAGCTTCAGCCATATTCATGGATCGATCGGCAATCGCACGCCCGCTAGCCCGCACCTGCTGTCCGAGACCGAGATCATCGCCCGGATGGCCGACGCGACCCTGGACCCCAACCCCAAGATGCCGTGGAGGCACTGGGCAGGCGATCATGCCCGCATCCGCGCGTTGATCGAGGCGGTCTATCCTGATGATTTCCGCGATTTCGAGACCCGAATGAACCAGCCGGGCGGATTTTATCGCGACAACGCCGCCCGAAACCGTGTCTGGAAGACCGAGAGCGGCCGCGCGCAGTTCACGCGACCCGCCGATCTGGACGCGACAGGACTTGGCGCGCAGAAAGGCGTGTACCGCCTGATGACGCTGCGGTCGAATGATCAGTTCAACACTACCGTCTATGGCATGTCCGACCGCCTGCGCGGGATCGAGGGCGACCGCATGCTGGTGATGATGTCGCCCGACGACATGGCGGCGGCGGGGCTGGCCGCGGAGCAGCGCATCACCCTCACCTCGGCCGCCGAGGACGGGATCGCGCGGCGGGTCCAGGGGCTGCGCGTCATCCCCTATGACATCCCGCGCGGCTGTCTGGCCGGCTACTTCCCGGAGCTGAACCCGCTGTCGCCCCTGTCGCGCGGGGATCTGGCATCGGACACCCCGGCGTCCAAGGGCATCCCGGTCCGCCTGGCCTGATCGGGCATCACCTGCGATCTCACCAGCCGTGGTCCGGCGGCGATCTTTCGGCATAATGCCAGAAAGGTCGCCCGTTCCCCGGCATCCAGCACGCCGAATATCTCGTCCTGACGCAGCCTTGCGGTCTGGCGGATCGTGGCTAGCACGTCGGACCCGTCCGGGGTCGGATACAGCCGCTTGGCCCGCGCATCCTGAGGGCAGGGACGCTGTTCGATCAGACCGCGCGCTTCCAGCAGGGCCAAGGCGCGGCTGACGGTGTTCTGCGGGCGCGGGAACAGGTGAAGCAGATCGCGTGCCCGGAGTCCCGGAAAGCTGACCGTCGCCAACAGCGCGGACCAGCATTGCACGGGCATGTCGTGGACACGCTCGATATGGCGGTTCGTTACCTGGTTGTTGGCAAGCACGACATAGCTGATCGACAGCAGCTCTGACAGGTCGCTGTCCAGCAGCTGCGCCAGCATCGCATTGGGGTCGTCGGTCTGCATCGGCTTCTCCTGTCGTGGCCGTCGCGTGGACGCGACGATTGACCGTTGCACAATACATCCAGATGGATCAATTGTAACGCGCCTCACGGCCGGCGCGCGGGGTTTGTTGCGTCATGCGGCCGCTCTTTGACAGATCCTGATCCGAAAGGCTTGGACCCATGCCGCAATTGCTGGCCTTCTCCATCTTGGCGCTGATCCTGTGGATCGGCGATGTCGTCTCCACCCGGACGCGGTCCTGGCTGCCGTCGGTCTTCGTCTGCGCGATCCTGTTCCTGGTGGGCTACTGGACCTTCTTCCCCGAGGACATCGTCCAGGTGGCCGGGTTCCAGACGCCGATCGTCTTTCTGGCCATGTACCTGCTGATCACCAACATGGGGACGCTTCTGTCCTTTGCCGAACTGGCACGGCAGTGGCGCACCGTCGTCGTGGCGCTGGCCGGGATCGGCGGCATCGTGGCACTGCTGTTCACCCTGGGCGTGATGCTGCTGGACTGGCAGACGGTGGTCGTGGCGACGCCGCCGCTGGTCGGTGGGGTGGTGGCGTCGCTGATCATGTCGCAGGCGGCAGCGGACGCGGGCCTGCAGGCGCTGTCGGTTCTGGCGATCCTGATCTATGTGATGCAGGGCTTTGCGGGCTATCCGCTGACCGCCATCATGCTGAAGCGCGAAGGGCGGCGCGTTCTGGACCTGCACCGCGCGGGCCGCTGGCAGGGGGCGGCACCGGTGGCCGACAGCGCCGATGCGCCGATGCCGCCGCGCCTGTTCGCGCGTTTGCCCGCTGCCTATGACACCGTCTACTTCAAGATGCTGCGGCTTGGGGTCGTGGCCTTTGCGGCCTGGGGCCTGTCCGAACTGGCCGCGCCGGTCGTCACCATCAGCCCCTTCGTGCTGTGCCTGGTCTTCGGCGTCATCGCGACGTCGGTCGGGTTCCTGGAGCGTGAGCCGTTGCGCAAGGCCAATGCCTTCGGCTTTACCGTGCTGGTTCTGATGGTCTTCATCTTCGACGGGCTGAAGCGCGCAACGCCCGAGATGCTGGGCCAACTGGCCGTGCCGCTGGTCACCATCATCGCGATCGGGCTGGTGGGCATGTACATCGCGTCCTGGATCGTGGGGCGTCTGCTGGGCATCACGCCCGCGATGGCCTTTGCCTGCTCGCTGACCGCGCTGTACGGGTTTCCCGCCGATTACATCATCACCAAGGACGTCATCGACACGCTGACCGACGATGCCGCCGAACGCGAGGCATTGACCGCGCATCTGCTGCCGCCGATGCTGGTCGCGGGCTTTGTCACGGTGACGATGGTGTCGGTCGTGCTGGCAGGTTTGTTCGTGGGGCTGATCGGATGACAGGATTTGCGGATGCACGCCGGATCGAGGCGCTGATCGAGGGCATCGACCGTTTCAACGCAACCCCCGGCAGGGGTACGACCCGGCTGACCTACAGCCCCGAATACCGCGCCGCGCGCGATTTCGTGGCGGGCCAGATGGTCGAGGCCGGGCTGGAGGTCCGAGAGGACGCCGTTGGCAACATCTTTGGCCGGCTTGAGGGCAGGCGCCCGGATCTGGCGCCGATCCTGGTCGGATCGCATCTGGATTCGGTTCCCAATGGCGGGCGGTTCGACGGCCCGGCGGGCGTCGTGGCGGGGATCGAGACCGCGTTCCTGTTTCGCGACCTCGGCCTGCAGCCGGATCGCCCCATCGAGGTGGTGGCCCTGATCGAGGAGGAGGGCACCCGCTTCGGCGGCGGCCTGTTCGGATCGCGGTTGCTGACCGGGCAGGTGGACCCGGCCGGTCTGGACGACCTGCGCGACGATGCGGGCGTGTCGGCCGCGCAGGCGATGACCGATTACGGACTGGACCCGGCACGGGCGGGGCAGGCGGCCCTGGCGCCCGGATCGGTGCATGCGTTTCTGGAACTGCATATCGAACAGGGCCCGGTGCTGGAAACCGAGGGTCAGGACATCGCCATCGTCGACCGCATCGTGGGGCTGGCGCAGCTGCGCGTGACCGTGCGCGGTCAGGCGGGCCATGCCGGCACCACGCCGATGGATCAACGCCGCGACGCGCTGACGGGTGCGGTCGGCATCCTGTCGCTGCTGCCCGATCTGGCGCGGCAGGTGGGGCGGCAATCGGTGCTGACCGTGGGCAAGATGGAGGTGCTGCCCGGTGGTGCGAACGTGATCCCCGATCTGGTGACCTTCACCGTCGATCTGCGCGCCCCCGCCGAGGAGGACGTGCTGCGCCTGATCGAGATGGTGCAGGGCGCCGTGGCGCATGCGCAGGGCAACGGCCTGACCGCCCAGGTGGAACGACAGCTTTATGCCGCGCCCACGCCGCTGTCGGGTCAGATCCACGCGGCCCTGTCCGCGCAGGCCGAGGCGCTTGGCGTGTCGCATCGGGTCATGGTCAGCGGCGCGGGCCATGACGCCATGATCATGGCGGGTTTCGCGCCCACGGGGCTGATCTTCGTGCCAAGCCGGGGCGGCATATCGCATGCTCCCGAGGAATGGACCGACTATGCCCAGCTGGCGCGCGGCATCGACGTGATCTTTGCGACCATCCGCCAGATGGCCGGCGCGATGCCGCGCTAGCGTTCCAGGATCAGTAGGTCGCCTTCGAAGCTGACACGGGCAAAGCGGCGCAGATAGGACATGCCCAGCAGGCTGTCCTGCAGCGCGCTGTCGATCACCACGGCGCGCACGTCGCGGTCCACCGCATCGCCGATGGCAAATTCTGCGATGGTCACGGGGGCCGTCGCCACGCGGCCGTTGGCCGTCACTGCCTGGCCGCCAAAGCGCAGCGTGTCGGGGTCCAGCCCGATCGCACGCGCATCGTCGCGGCTGAGCGCGACGCTGGTGGCGCCGGTGTCCACGATGAAGTCGATGGGCGTGCCGTTCAGCACGGCTTCCAGGTGGAAATGGCCGCCGGGGCCTGCGGGAACCTCGATCCGGGCGCCGTTTTCCAGCACCTGCTGGCGGGGGCCATAGGTCTGCTGCCACCAGTCGTATCCGGCGGCCAGCCCGGCGATGATCACCGCCCACATCAGCAGCGCGCGCAGGGCGCGGCCGCCCCGGCCCGCGAATTCGAACACCATCGCGCCGCCGATCACGACCAGCAGCATCGCATAGAAGGCCAGGCGGGCGATGTCGTCGCCGCTCACCCGAACAGGCCCGATCCGCGCAGCCCGTCGATCACGAACTGCACCGACAGCGCCGCCAGCAGCATGCCCAGCAGCCGGGTGACGACCATCACCCCCGTGCGCCCGAGCGCGCGCGCCAACGGCGTCGCCAGCGCGAACAGCACCATGCAGATGCCCAGCACGATCAGCATCATCAGGTGGACCATGACGACATGACCCACACCCTGGTTCTCTCCGACCAGCAGGATCATGGTGGCCAGCGCGCCGGGCCCGGCCAGCAGCGGCATGGCCAGCGGAAAGACCGAGGGGTCGTGGCTGGGCTGGTCTCCGTCGGCCTGGCCTTCGCGGCGTTCGGTGCGGCGTTCGAACAGCATGTCCAGCGCGGTCAGGAACAGCAGCAGCCCCCCCGCGATGCGGAAGGCCGAGATCGAGATGCCGATCGCCGACAGGATCGCATCGCCCGTCAGGCCGAACAGCGTCAGCAGGACGGCGGCGATGACCAGCGACCGCGCGCCGATGCGGCGGCGTTCCGCCCCCGACTGGCCGGGGGTCAGCGCGATGAAGATCGGGGCCAGGCCGATCGGGTCGATGACCACGAACAGGGTGACGAAGGCGGTCAGGTACAGCTGCAGGTCCATGCGGCCCTTATCGCGTGCCGCGCCGCCCCTGCCAAGCCGGGACGCGCCGTCAAAATCGCGTCATCGCAGGCCGCGCCGGAGGGGGGCGGGGCTTTATCGCGCCGGGTGGGCTTTCAACGGCTGCGGACTGGGCCTATAGTTGATTGCAGTCCTTGAAATCAGGTCAACGGCCTGACACCGGTACGGAGAACTGAAATGCACGCACCGTCCCCCATGGCCCTTCTGGTCATCGCCATCGTCGTCCTCGTCCTGTTCGGACGCGGCAAGGTTTCGTCCCTGATGGGCGAATTCGGCAAGGGAATCACCGCCTTCAAGAAGGGCCTGAACGATCCTTCCGCCGAACAGACCGCCGACAAGCCTGCGGCAAGCCTGGACACCCCAACCCAGCCCGTCGCACCGGTCCACACCGTCCCGGGCACCGATGCACGCGACGTGACGCCGCATACCGACACCCGCACCTGAACCGTGCGCCCCAAGGTCGAGTTCCCGAATGCTTGATATCGGCTGGAGCGAGTTGCTGCTGATCGGGGTTGTCGCGCTTGTCGTCATCGGCCCCGAGGATCTGCCCAAGCTGTTCCATACGCTTGGGCGGCTGACCTCGCGCGCCCGGTCGATGGCCCGCGAGTTCACCAGCGCGATGGAGGATGCGGCCAAGGCCAGCGGCCTGGACGACGCGGCCAAGGGGATGAAGAACCTGTCCTCGATGACCTCGAAGAACAGCCGTGGCTTGGACGCGCTGGACCGCGCGGTCACCAAGTTCGAGAAGTGGGACCCCAAGACCAACATGGGCCAGCGCATCCAGCCAGACCCCGCGGCCCCGGTCACGGACAAGGGCGCAGATGCGGCCATCCCCGCGGCGCCCGCCGTGCCGACGGTCCAGCCTGCGAACACGGCCACCCAGCCTGCCGCCGACGTGGCGCCCAATCCCGATTCGCGCCGCCGCATCTCAGGCGTGCGGCGGACGGACACGAAGGACCTGTAAGTGTCAGCGCATACCCCGATCGACGACGATCTCGACGGCAGCTCGGCCCCCCTGATCGAACATCTCAAGGAACTGCGCACGCGGATCATCTGGTCCGTGCTGGCCCTGGTTGTGGCGATGATCCTGGCCTACCTGGTCTGGAACCCGATCTACAACTTCCTGACCCGGCCCATCTGCGCCGCGCTTGAGGAGCGGGGCCAGGAATGCGGCCTGATCCTGCTGAAGCTGCAGGAGGGCTTCTCGGTCGCGATCCGCATCGCCTTCTTCGGCGGGTTCATCCTGTCGTTTCCGGTGATCGGGTACCAGCTGTGGCGCTTTGTTGCGCCGGGCCTGTACAAAAGTGAACGCCGCGCCTTTCTGCCCTTCCTTCTGGCATCGCCCATCATGTTCGTGCTGGGCGCCGCCTTCGCCTATTACATCATCCTGCCGATGGTCTTCGCGTTCTTCCTGGGCTTTCAGCAGGGTCCGCTGGCCCTGCCGGACGATCCGGCGGCCGTGGCGGGCGAGGGAAGCCGGCTGGCCGGCATCGTGTTCCAGGGTTCTGTCAGCGAGTATCTGACCCTGACCACGCGGTTCATCCTAGCCTTTGGCCTGTCGTTCCAGCTGCCCGTCGCGCTGGCGCTGCTGGGCCGGGCGGGGCTGGTGTCGTCGCAATCGCTGGCCAACACGCGCCGCTATGCCGTGGTGATCATCCTGACGCTGGCCGCCTGCCTGACGCCGCCCGATGTCGGCAGCCAGCTGGTGCTGTTCTCGGTTGTCTATGGCCTTTACGAGATCTCGATCCAGATCGTCCGCCGCATCGAGGTGGTGCGCGAGCGTGACCTGCGGGCCCAGGGCCTGTGGATCGAGGATGACGAATGACGGCTGCGCTGACGCGCATCGCCGATGCGCTTGAACGGCTGGCCCCGCCGGCCGTTCCGGTGCCCCGGTTCGACGAGGCCACGGCATTCGTGTGGCAGGCCGACCCCGACCGGCTGGTGCCCGTGGCGCATGTCGCCGGGGTGCCGCTGGACCAGCTGATCGGCATCGACCGGTCGCGGCGCACGCTTCTGGACAACACGCTGCAGTTCGCGCGTGGCCTTGGGGCTAACAACGCCCTGCTGTGGGGCGCGCGCGGCATGGGCAAGTCGTCGCTGGTCAAGGCGGTCCATGCCGAGGCCGTGGCCCAAGGCCTGCCGCTGGTCCTGGTCGAGATCGCCCGCGACGACCTGCATTCGGTCGGACGGCTGCTAGCGATCCTGGGCGCGGCACCCGAGCGGCGCTTCGTGCTGTTCGCGGACGATCTGTCCTTCAGCCACGACGACACCCAGTACAAGTCGCTGAAGGCGGTGCTGGATGGCGGGATCAGCGGGCGGCCCGCGAACGTGATCCTCTATGCGACCTCGAACCGCCGCCACCTGATGCCGCGCGAGATGATCGACAACGAACGCGCCAGCGCCATCCACCCCGGAGAGGCGGTCGAGGAAAAGGTGTCCCTGTCTGACCGCTTTGGCTTGTGGCTTGGCTTTCATCCCTGCGACCAGGATCAGTTCCTGGCGATGATCGACGGCTATTGCGCGGCCTACGGGCTTTCGGTCGATCCCGGTGATCTGCGGGCGCAGGCGATCGAATGGCAGGCCACGCGCGGTGCGCGATCGGGACGCGTCGCGTGGCAGTTCTTCACCGATCTTGCCGGGCGCCACGGTCTGGCGGTCTAGGCCGTGCCCGCACGCGCAGCCACCGTCCTGACGGGGACGCGGATCCGGGAACGCCGCCTGGCGATGGCCCGGCGCCAGGCCGACATCGCGCGCGCCGTGGGCATTTCTCCCGCCTATCTGAACCTGATCGAACACAATCGCCGCCCCGTCGGCGCCGACCTGATCGCCCGCCTGGCCGAGGTTCTGGAGGTTCCCCCCGACGAGCTGGCCGAAGGCCGCGAGGAGGTCCGCATCGCGGCCCTGCGCGAGGCCGCGGCCCATCCCGTCGCCGTGGGCACCGTGCCAGAACTGGACCAGATCACCGAATTCTTGGCCCGCTTTCCGGGCTGGTCGGGCCTTTTGATCGCCCATGCGCGGCGGGGTGCCGGACTGGAACGGCAACTGGTCGACCTGTCCGACCGCATGACCCGCGATCCCTATCTGCTGACCACACTGCACGAGGTGCTGTCGGCCGTGACCTCGGTCCGCTCCACCGCGGCGATCCTGGTCGAGGAGGGCGAGATTTCCGCCGAATGGCGCCAGCGGTTCCATGCGAACCTGCACCAGGACAGCCAGCGTCTGTCGCTGACCGCACAGGCCCTGGTCGCCTATCTGGACAGCTTCGAAGCCGAAGGTCAGGCCACCACCCCCCAGGAGGAGGTCGAGGCCTGGCTGGCCGAACCCGGCGATGCGGACCCCGATCCGGGCGATCTGACCTCGGATGCGGCGCGGGCGATGGCCGCGGATCTGTTGGCCGGGCTGCTGGACGACCGGGACGCGCTGTCGGACCGCACGCTGACCGAGGCGATCCCCGCGGCGGGAACGCCGCCCGACCCGGTGCGGCTGGCCGCGCGGCTTGGCCAGCCCCTGGACCTGGTGATCCGGCGGCTGGCCGATCTTCGCCCCGAGGGGTTCCAGGGCGCCGGCCTGCTGGTCTGCGACGGATCGGGCGTGTTGACCCTGCGTCGCGCCGCGCAGGGATTTGCGCTGCCACGTCCTGGTGACAGCTGTGCGCTGTGGCCGCTGTATCACGCCCTGGCGGTGCCGCAGGTGGCGCTGGCACGGATCGTCGTCACCCCGGACGGGCGCGCGTTCCGCACCCTGTCCTTTGCGCAGCGCCGTCAGCCCCTTGGCCTGGACGGCCCGCTGCTGACCGAGGCGCTGATGCTGATCCTGCCGTTCGACGGACCGTCCCCCGAAGATGCGCTGCCCATCGGGCCCGCCTGCCGGATCTGCCCGCGTGCCGACTGTCCTGCGCGCCGCGAACCCTCGATCCTGGTGCCGCAGGGCGGGCAGGCGCAAAGGTCCCTTTGACACGGGGCCGTGATCCGGCCCATGATCCGCCCCGGCCCGCCGGGCCGCACGCGGGGAGGGCGGATGCAGCCGGACATCCTGATGATCGAGGACGAGCCCAACATCGCCGAGGCGGTGCGCTTCATCCTGTCGCGCGAGGGGTGGTCGGTCGATCTGCATCCCGACGGCGCCGGCGGCATCGAGGCGATCCTGGCCGCGCGCCCGCGCCTGGTGATCCTGGACCTGATGCTGCCCAACCGGTCGGGGACGGAGATCCTGCAGGATCTGCGCGCTGCCGATGACGCCGACCTGGCTGCGACCCCGGTGCTGATGCTGACTGCGCGGGGGCAGACCGGCGATGACGGCGCGCGCGCGGATGCGGTGCTGGCCAAGCCTTTCGACAACCAGGAACTGCGCGCGACGGTGCGCCGGATGCTGGCCTGATGCCCGACCGGCCGCTGTTTCTGGAACGCGCCTCGTTCCATCGCCGCCGCCTTGGCGATGCGGCGCGGGTGCTGCCGGTGATGACGATGATGCTGCTGCTGGTGCCGGTCTGGTGGATGCCGGGCAGCCTGTCCTATGCCGGGGGCGCGGTCTGGCTGTTCGGCCTATGGGCGGTGCTGATCGTGGTCATCCGCGCGCTGCACCGCGCCCTGCTGCGGGCCGAGGCCGCGACCATGCGCGCCGAGGCGCCGACGGGGGACCCCGATGCCCTTTGAGGCGCTGGTCGGCGCCTGCCTCGCCTATGTCGCGCTGATGTTCGGGGTCGCCTATGCCGCCGACCGGGCGGCGGCGCGCGGGCATGTACGCTGGCTGGACCATCCGCTGGTCTATACGCTGTCGCTGTCGGTCTATTGTTCGGCATGGACGTTCTATGGCGCGGTGGGCTATGCGTCCCGGTCCGGGCTGGAATTCGCGACGATCTATCTGGGACCGACGCTGGTCTTCACCGGGGCGTGGTGGGGGCTGAGGCGGCTGGTGCGGGTTGCGCGGATGCATCACGTCACCTCGGTCGCGGACCTGATCTCGGCCCGGTTCGGGAAATCGAACCGGCTGGCGGCCATCGTCACGCTGATCGCGGTCATCGCATCGACCCCCTATATCGCGCTGCAGCTGCAATCGGTGCGCCTGTCCTTCGACATCTTCGCCACCGACGTTCCCAACGGCGCCGATGCGGGCGCGATGGGGGGAACGGCCCTGTGGGTCGCGGCGGGGCTTGCGCTGTTCACCATCCTGTTCGGCACCCGCAACTTGGCGGCGGATGAACGCCACCACGGCGTCGTCACGGCGATCGCGCTGGAGGCGGTCGTTAAGCTGGCGGCCTTCGTGGCGCTTGGACTATTCGTGGTCTGGGGGCTGGCCGACGGGCCTGCGGACATGCTGGCGCGCATCGCCCGTGCCGCGGCCGATCCCGACGTGGCGCAGGGCTGGCTGCTCAAGCCCGACCGCTGGACCGCGCTGATCCTGGTGTCCGCCGCCGCCATCCTGACCCTGCCGCGCATGTTCCAGGTCATGGTGGTCGAGGCCGCGGACGAGGAGCGCCTGCATGTCGCGGGCTGGGCCTTTCCGGCCTATCTGTTCGTGATGTCGCTGTTCGTGCTGCCCATTGCGGTGATGGGGCGCGAACTGCTGCCTGCGGGGTCGGACCCGGACCTCTACGTGCTGACCCTTCCCGCGGCGGCGGGCCAGGACATGCTGGCGCTGCTGGTGTTCCTGGGCGGGTTTTCGGCGGCGACGTCGATGGTCGTCATGTGTGCGATCGCGGTCGCCACGATGGTGTCGAACCACTGGTTGGTCCCCGCCTGGCTGGCGCTGCGCCGCATCCCCGCCCCGGACGAGACCGACGATCTGCGCGGCTTCGTGCTGAACGCGCGGCGGGTCGCGATCCTGGCGGTGGTCGCGGCGGGCTGGGTCTATCACCAGGCGTCGGGGGGCACGGCGGCACTGGCCGCGATGGGGCTTGTGGCCTTCACCGGCATGGCGCAGGTGCTGCCCGCGATGCTGGGTGGGCTGTTGTGGCGCGGCGCGAACCGCAAGGGCGCCTATGCTGGCATCGGCACGGGGTCGGTCCTGTGGATGGCGCTGATCTTCCTGCCGTCGGTGGGGGTGGGGGGCGATCTGCCGGTGCCGCCGGGGGTCGATCCCTGGACGGCCGCCGTGGCGCTGTCCCTGACGCTGAACACGCTGGCCTTCATCGGAGTGTCGATCTTCGGGTTCCCGGACCCGGTGGAACGCCTGCAGGGCCTGTCCTTCGTGTCCGCGGTCGAGCCGATCCGCCACAGCCGCATGCTGCGCGCCGACGACCGGGCCGAGCCGCTGTTGGCCATGGCGCGGCGGGTCTGGGGACCGGACGCCGCGCTGCGCTATTTCCAGGCCGAGGCGCGGGCGCAGGGCAAGACCGGCTATCTGCCCGACCTAACGCCCCGGTTCCTGACCCGGCTGGAGCGGCGGCTGGCGGGGTCCATCGGATCGGCCACGGCGCACGCGATGATCGACCGCGTGGCGGGGGGCGTCGCGCTGACGGTGGCCGACCTCCTGCAGGTCGCAGACGAGGCGCAGCGCGCCAAGGAGGAGACGCAGCGCCTTGAGGCCGCGCAGGCCGAACTGACCCGCACCGCCCGCCAGCTGCGCGAGGCCAACGACAAGCTGACCGCCCTGTCGGTCCAGAAGGACGCCTTCCTGGGCCAGATCAGCCACGAGCTGCGCACGCCCATGACCTCGGTCCGGGCGTTCTCGGAGATCCTCAAGGAGCCCGACCTGACCCCAGAGGAGCGCGGCAAGTTCGCAGGCATTATCCATGACGAGGCCGGCCGCCTGACGCGGCTCTTGGACGACCTTCTGGATCTGTCCGTGCTGGAAAGCGGGCGGGCGCAGCTGACGATCTCGGTCGCAAACCTGCACGACCTGATCACGCGCGCGCTGGCCGCGGCGTCGGCCACGCGGCCGGAACGCGGCTTTCTGATCGACCGAGACCTGCCGTCGGAGCACTTGGGCCTGATCACCGATGCGGACCGCCTGCTGCAGGTGCTGATCAACGTCATCAGCAATGCGCGCAAGTATTGCGACGCGGCGCATCCGGTGCTGATCATCCGCGTCCGTCATCCCGAAGGGGGCGGCGCGGTCATCGACATCGTCGACAACGGCAGCGGCATCGACAGCGGCCGCCAGACGCTGATCTTCGAGAAGTTCGCGCGTCTGAACGACCCCGCCCGTGCGGGTGGCGCAGGCCTGGGGTTGGCCATCTGCCGCGAGATCATGCTGACCCTGGGCGGCGACATCAGCTATCTGCCGGGGCAGGGGGGTGCAGCGTTCCGCATCCAGCTGCCGGCGCGGCCGCCGGTGCCCTCCGGTTAACCCTTTCTCAATCCTGACGGTCCATTTTGAACGGGCAGCGACAGCCTGATTCGGACGTGACATGACCCATGCAGACCCCGCCACCCAAGCCCCTGGCGTCTTGCGCCGCATGCTGCAGGCGCGTGCGCAGGTCAGGCTGGGCCAAGGCGGGGCCCCGCAGCTGCCCGCATCTCCCGCGCCGACCCCGGCCCGCGCCGCCGCCACCGCGATCGGACGCGCCGCCGACCGGCTGTACCAGCTGCCCGTCCGGGCACTGTCCGTCCAGCCCGGCGCGCTGACGCTGGCAGAGCTGCCGGAGCTGCTGCCGGAACTGCCGCTGGTCGTCGTGCTGCAGGGTCCGGGCGATCTGCTGGGGGCGATCGCGCTGTGCCCGCAGGCGGTGGCGGCGCTGGTCGAATGGCAGGCCCTTGGACGCGTGACGTCGCGCGGGCTGGAGCGGCGCCGACCCACCCGCAGCGACGCGCTGCTGTGTTCCGACTTCATCAACGCCCTGCTGACAGAGCTGACTGCCGAGATGGAGGGGGTCGAGGGGTTCGAGACCGTCGGCGGCTATCAGTTCCTGACCCATCTGGATGATCCCCGGCCCCTGTCCCTGATGCTGGAGGATCGGCCGCTGCGCAGCCTGTCGTTCCACCTTGCGATGGGGGCGCCCGACATGCGCGAGGGACGCGTGCTGCTGGCCTTGCCGCAGCCCGCGAACCAGGCGCGTCCGCGCCCCGATGCCGCCCCTGTCGCGGCCCCGGCGCCGCCGGTCGCCGCCCCCGTTCGTGTCAGCCTGGCCGTGGCGATGCATGACGCCCCCGTCTCGGTGACCGGCGTGCTGTGCCGCAAGCGCGTGTCGCTGGCCGAGCTGCGGGGTTTTCTGGACGGGCGGCTGCTGAGCCTGCCGCGCACCTGTCTGACACAGGCCACGCTGGAGACGCAGGACGGCCAGGTCCTGGCCACCGGAAAGTTCGGCGAGGCCGAGGGATGCCACGCGATCCGTCTGCGCGACCCCGCGTCGGCCGCGACCGATGACGGCATGGTCCCGGTGATGGGCCAGGCAGCCGCGATGATGGCCGCGCATGCCCCGGGCGACCTGTCCCAGCCCGACCCGTTTCGCGCCCAGGGCCTGTCGATTGACGACCTGGGGCTTGCCACGGGCACCGACCTGACGGCGCTGCGCGGCTGACCGGGCGCTTTTTCCTTGAATTCCCCGCATTCTGGTCGCATGTAACGTCGGTCCCGAATCTGACGGGATGACAAGAACGGAGTGACCATGGCCAAGGAAGAAATGCTCGAATTCCCCGGCGTCGTGAAGGAACTCCTGCCTAATGCGACATTCCGGGTCGAGCTTGAAAACGGCCATGAGATCATCGCGCATATGGCAGGCAAGATGCGCAAGAACCGCATCCGTGTTCTGGCCGGCGACAAGGTTCAGGTGGAAATGAACACCTATGACCTGACCAAGGGGCGGATCAATTACCGCTTCAAGTAAGCCGTCCCCCGGGACGGCCGACACCACCGGAGGCCGCATGATGGCCGATACGCGCCCCAGGCTGATCCTGGGATCAGCCAGCCCGCGGCGGCTGGAACTACTGGCCCAGATCGGGATCGTTCCCGACGCGCTGCGCCCCGCCGATATCGACGAGACTCCCCGCAAGGCCGAACCGCCCCGTGATTATGTCCGCCGCATGGCCGCCGAAAAGGCCGCCGCGTTGGATCTGGCCGAGGGTGAGGCACTGCTGACCGCCGACACCACGGTTGCCGTGGGCCGCCGCATCCTGGGCAAGCCCGCCGATCGGGACGAGGCTGCGGCCTTCATGCGGCTGATGTCGGGGCGCCGGCACGTCGTGCTGACCGCCATCGCGCTGCGCCACGGATCCCGCACCGCCCTGCGCCTGGTCGAGACCAAGGTCCGCATGCGATCGATCGATCCGGCCGCGCTGGAGCGGTACCTGGATGCGGGCGACTGGCAGGGCAAGGCGGGCGGCTATGCCATCCAAGGGGCGGCGGCCGCCTTCATCCCGTGGCTGGAGGGGTCGTTTTCGGCCGTCGTCGGCCTGCCTCTGTCGGAAACCGCCGCCATGCTGGCCGCGATCGGCATCCATCCCAAGATCAAGGAAGACGCCCGATGAAGGGTCGCCAAGTCGTTCTGGGGCATCTGTTCGGCCTCGAAGCCGCAGCCCTGATGCAGGACGGTCAGCTGATCGACCTGCTGGTCGCCAGCGATCCGCTGACCGCGCTGGCGCCCGGCGCGATCTGTCGTGCCTCGACCAACCGCTTCATGAAGGGGCAGGGCGGCGTGTTCCTGCGCCTGCCGGATGGCCAGACGGGGTATCTGCGCGATCGCAAGGGCGTGTCAGAGGGTAAGCCGCTGCTGGTCCAGGTCGCGGGCGTGGCCGAGGACGGCAAGGCCGTGCCCCTGTCCACGCGCCTGCTGTTTCGCGGCCGTCACGCGCTGGTCACGCCGGGCGCGCCGGGGGTCAACGTGTCGCGCAGCATCCGCGACGAGGATCGCCGGGATGAGCTGGAGGCGATCGGCCGGGCGTCCCTGGGCGATCGCGATCATGGCCTGATCCTCCGCAGCGTCTGCCTGGACGCGGAGGACGACGACATCCGCGCCGAGTTGGACGACCTGATCGAACTGGCGGATCGCGTCTGCGCCGAAACCGTGGGCGCGCCCGAACTCCTGCTGGACGCGCCCACGCCGTGGGAGCTGGCATGGATGGACTGGGCCGAGCCCGCCCCCGACGCCGTCGAGGAAGGCGAAGACAGCTTTGATCGCTGCGGCGTGCTGGACGCCGTCGATGCGCTGTTGTCTTCCCGCGTGCCCCTGCCGGGCGGCAGCGACGCGCATGTCGAGGCGACCCGTGCGCTGGTTGCGGTCGACGTGAACACCGGCAACGACACCTCGCTGGCCGCGGGACTGAAAGCGAATATCGCGCTGGCCCGCGAACTGCCCCGGCAGCTTGCGCTGCGCGGTCTGGGTGGACAGATCGTGGTCGATTTTGCGCCTATGCCAAAGCGAGACCGCGCGACGCTGGATCAGGTCCTGCAGGGGGCCTTCCGGGGGGCTGGGTCGGAAACGACCTTGGTCGGTTGGACCGCGATGGGCCTCTACGAATTGACGCGCAAGCGTGACCGCGTGCCGCTGGCACGACTGGCCGCCGCAAGCGGGGATTCGTGATGGCCTGCCCGATCTGCAAGAAGGACAGCCAGCCGCAGTATCGCCCGTTCTGTTCCAAGCGGTGTGCGGATGTTGACTTGGCCAAGTGGCTGCGGGGTGCCTATATCATCCCCGGCCCGCCGCTGGAGGACCTGCCGCACGATGATGCCGGTGACGACTAAGCAGCGCGCCGAAAAGCGCCGCAGGTCGTCGAAAAACCGCAGATTCGGTCTGGACAGTTCTGCCGTCGCTTCGTAAACACCGCCTACCCAAGACCCGCCAGGGTCCACCGGGGCCCGGATAGCTCAGTTGGTAGAGCAGCGGATTGAAAATCCGCGTGTCGGCGGTTCAAATCCGTCTCCGGGCACCACTTTCTTATTCAAGCTATTGAAAAGCCTCAGCTAAGTCCGATCTTGGCAAAGGCGTAGAACATGGCGGTATACAAATTAGCACCTCATACTTTTATCAAGGAGGGGGTGTTCTACTTCGTGCGGCGCATTCCTGTGGAACTGCAGAAGCACTACACCTCAAACAAGATTGCGTACTCGCTGCGAACTAGATCGGTTGCTGTTGCGGCGGCACGAGCGGTTCGTGCAGCCAGCCAACTCGATGAATACTGGTTTCATCTTAGAGCACAGGATAGCGAGCTACCGGGCAAGCATATGTTACGATTGAACATGAGCAAGCAGGCAGCTTCTCCACAACCAGATGAGCCTTCCCTCACCAATAATCAGCTTAAGCTCTCTGAATGTGTGGCAACGTACATTCGCCTCAAGGGGTGCGGGAAACCAGAAACTTTCCGGCGGGCAGCTGAACGTTCCTGCGGCTATGTCATTGATGTCTGCGGCGACAAAGGCTTGAGCGACTATACGCGAAAAGATGCAAACGCGTTTCGGGATGCATTGGTCGCACGAGGAATGGCCGGGAGCAGTATCACCCGCATATTCGGTAGGTAATCCTCCCCATCGTTAAGGGGGTTTATTCGTAGAATTTTCTCGTAGCGTGAGCTGAGGAGATTCGAATGAGA